>JBDTDX010000358.1:0-10459 GCA_039922815.1 Granulicella sp. | reverse complement strand
TTCCCGGTATTTTTCAGATGATGTTCGATCACCAGCTTGTTGCTGTTTCCCACCAGGCGAATTATTTTTGTGTACACGTAGCCGTAGTCGCTCTGAGGGCCGCCCAGCACTTGCTCAAATGCGATTGATCCGCCACGTTTGCGGGTCTTCCATTTGCCGCCATCGACGATATCGAAGTGCTTCCCAAAGTTATAGGGCGCATCGTCGGACTTGCGTAAAACACCCACGCCGACCTTCAAAAAAGTCTCTCCTGCCTTGGCCGTCTCATACCCCAGGGGCTTCTGAAACTCCTCCGCCGGTCCGGTCATGGCACTATTCGGACCGACTACGATACCATCTCCGCGATACACAAAATCCCGCACCGTCGGATCAACCGATTGGAACCACGGACGATAGAGATGATGGCCCAAGAACTCCAGGTCCGCGATCACTCCCGACCAATCGAATCTGGTCGCCGTGTAGAAACCCGCCTTGGGATCTGGAAGATAGACCTTGAGCTTCAGTTGCTTATTCTGAATCTGCGCTTGCGGAGGTTGAGCGTGAGCTGCAATCCCGCTCAGGACGAATAGCGCTACAGCCAAACGAAAATTCCGTTTCATCGTAAAAATTCCTTATCTGATTCAGAGTAGGGCTGGCGAATCTTAGCAAATACCTGTAGAACAGGTCAAGATTCTGTCGGACGATTGCGAAAGCTTCGATTTGCCGAGTTCGAAAAGGTTGACCTATGTAACAGGTGGAGAGTAAGCTTGCGCGCTAGCTTGCTTTTACAAAACCTTATCACTTCACTTGAAAAGTAGTTCTGAGAGGAACTTTATGAAGTTGTCCTGCTTTGTCCTGCTGTTCGCCACCATCTCCTGCGTAGCGCAGGTGCCTCCTCCGGCGGTACCAGCGAATCCTCCGAGGCCGGTTTTTCTAGGACTCAACGAAGTTGAAGGGATCTCGGTAGACAGATTCTTCGGTCAGCCAAAAGGTCAGCCGGTTCATCTGTCGCATGGCACGCTGCTGACTCACGCCATCCTGACGGCGGGGAACCCCAATCAGCCGGGCGCTCAGGGCGCGGTCCTCGAGTATCGCAAACTTCTGGCGACAGCAGATTTGATGCCGGGCAGCCAGACGCCTCTTGAGACCTATTCCGATGAGTATTTCTTCTACGTCAAGGATGGCGAAGGTCGCCTGGAGGACGGCAAACAATCCTGGAATCTGCGGGAGGGCATCGCAGTTCTGGTTCCACCTTCGGTGGCTCACCGCTTTATCAACACATCCGATAAGCCGCTCTCGATGATCATGCTCCAGTGGACGGGCGGTCCCAATGCGAAGAACGCGCTCATCGTGAGAGACACGCATCTGCTTCCGTGGTGCGAAGAAAATGCGCATTGGAATAACACCTCGCGGTGCATCTTCAGCGCCGCCGATGGATTGCTGCAGGGCGAACGGATCTATACCGTGATGCTGCAACCCTGGGCCGTCTCTCAACCGCATAGCCACACGCCGGGAACCGAAGAGATCTGGACAAAAATCTCTCCTGGATCCATTCCCGTTTTGATGGGGAGTGACCTCCGCGAAATGACAGAGAATATGGCGTACCTGGTGCCACCCACGGGCAAGACGGACCACTCGAACATCAACGTCAGCAAGGATCGAGTCGACTGGTGGGTCTACGTTGCTCGTGGTCCGGCCCCGAACCCGAATGCACCTCCGAGACCACAGCGCCAGCAGAACGGGCGTCCGGAAAATCCCAATCTGTCCCGCGATGCGCAGGCCGCGACCATACCAGGCAAGCCCATTCACTAGGTGCCAGAGACGGGATTACATAAAAGGGCGAGACTTCTTAGAAGAAGTTTCGCCCTTTTCAGCAAAAATTTATGAGGTTTTAGAGTGCGCGCAGACGTACCTGGAAGGCAGCGGCGACGTCGTCGAGCAAGGGCTGGTTGCAGATCTGCCGATTGAGGAGCGTCTGTGCCATTGCGGCGTGCGGGTCGTGGTCAGTTTTTTCGGGATCATGCTTCCGGTCGCTCTTTTTGCTGTCGTTCGCGTGGGCGACGTGCAGGCACTCCATCAGGCTGGGACCGCCTCCGATCCGGCCGCGCCCAATGGACTCCTGTGCGACGCGGTAGAGGGCCACGGCGTCGCTTGCGTCAACGGGTATGCCAGGAACGCCCACAGCGGCGGCAAGAGCGCAAAGTTTGAAGGGGGCATGCGACTTGTCGGGATGTTTCGAAGCCCGCTCGGGAAGTACGACGAAGAGAACGGGCAGTTCTTCCCGCGTGGCGAAGCGCAGTACTCTGCGCCAGGCGGAGTGTTTGAGATCTCGTCCGGAGGCAAAGACGATGACGACCTTCGCGAGCTTGAGTCGCTTGAGGGTGAGCGCTGCGCCCAACGCAAGCTGCACGCGCTCTTCCGTGTCCGCGATGTCAGGAAGCAGGCCGGAAAGGCTAAGCCTCGCGGCGGCGATCTGTTTCTTCTTGCCCGAGGCAAGTGCGTCCACATGTGCGACGATGCGCTCAAGGTCGATACCGCGCAGGAAGGCCGTGTGGATTGAGCCGGCGACGTCGCTGGTCAGGTCCTCCGCGTCAAGGCCGATCAGGGCGCTGATGCGGCAGGCCTCCTGCCCATGGCCGCTCGGGAGCTTTGCCTTTCGAGCGCGCTTTTGCAGCAGGTCGTCAAGCAGTCGCGACTGGACGATGCCCTCGTACATGCTTTTCATCGTGCGGTTGGGAACCAGCGGATTCTCATGCGGTGCAACTATCGCCGCATCGTTTTTACTGCCTGACTTCTGACCCATAACGTCTTGACCCGATCTTTGCGTACGGCTCATCGTAAAGCAAAAGAGGCCGCCACGGGGGCGACCTCTGGTGAAAAGCGATGCCTAGGCGTAGGCTGGATCGCTCGATTCGGTATCGAGTCCAAGCTCAACGAGGGCCTTCTGAGCGGCCTTCGGCTTGAACTTGCCGTCGCGGGCGAGCCGTGAGAGGGTTGCGCCAACGATCGAGGCAGCGTTGACCTCGAAGTGACTGCGAAGATGCTCGCGGTTGTCGGAGCGGCCAAAGCCGTCCGTTCCCAGCGTCACCAGCCTGCCCTGCAGCCAGGGCGACAGCGTGTCCGGGATCGACTTCATGTAATCGCTGGCCGCGATGATGGGGCCGACGGTTCCGGAGAGCTGCTGCTGGAGATAACTCTGACGCTCCTTTTCGGCGGGGTGCAGCCGATTCCATCGCTCCACGCCGAGCGCCTCGCGGCGGATCTCCGTGTAGCTGGGAACGCTCCAGACATCGGCGTGCACGCCGTACTTCTCGGCGAGGATCTTCTGCGCTTCGAGCACCTCGTTCAGGATGGGGCCGCTGCCAAAGAGCTGGGCCACGGCGGGCGCGGCTGCTGGTTTCAGTTTGTAGAGGCCCTTCACAATACCCTCGGCCGCGCCTTCGGGCATGGCTGGCATCGGGTAGTCCTCGTTATACATGGTGATGTAAAAGAAGACGCTATCGCCCTTTTCGTACATCCGGTAAATGCCATTCTGGATGACGACAGCAAGCTCGTAGACGAAGGCCGGGTCATAGCTGATGCAGCTGGGCACGGTGCTCGAAAGGACATGGCTGTGACCGTCCTGGTGTTGCAACCCTTCGCCGAGCATGGTGGTTCTACCCGCCGTGCCCCCCATCAGGAAGCCCCTGCCGCGAGAGTCGGCGAAGGCCCAGATCATGTCGCCGACACGCTGAAAGCCGAACATGGAGTAGTACATGAAGAAGGGAATCATCGGGACGCCGTAGGTGGAATACGCGGAGCCAGCGGCGGTGAAGGAAGCCATTGATCCAGCCTCGGTAATGCCTTCTTCGAGAATCTGGCCATCCTTGGCTTCGCGGTAATAGAGCAGCATGTCCGCGTCGTGCGGTGTGTAGCGTTGGCCCTCGGGAGCGTAGATGCCAACCTGGCGGATCGCCGACTCCATGCCGAAGGTGCGTCCTTCATCCGGCACGATGGGAACGATCAGCTTACCGATCGCGGGGTCCTTCATCAGGTGGCGCAGGATGCTGACGAAGCCCATCGTGGTGGAGACCGCGCGTTTGTTCGATCCGGCCGTCCACTCGGTATATGCGGAGAGGGGCGGCGCTGTAAATTTAGCCGACTCAGGCACATTCCGGCACGGGAGATAGCCGCCAAGCGACTTGCGCCGCTCGTGAAGATAGACCATCTCGGGGGAGTCGTCGGCGGGGCGATAGAAGGCTCCGTCCTTGGCCGCTTCCTCGGGAATGGGGATGTCGAAGCGCTTGACGAATGCGGCGAGCCCCTCGTCGGCGAGCTTCTTTTCGGAGTGGGTGGCGTTGCGCGACTGCGCCGTGCCCAGGCCATAACCTTTGACGGTCTTGGCGAGGATGACGGTCGGACCGCCCTTGTGTTCGAGAGCGCGCTTGTAGGCGTTGTAGACCTTGATCGGGTCATGGCCGCCGCGATGCAGCAGGGCAAGCTGCTCGTCGGTGTAATCCTTCACCAGCTCCAGCAGCTCAGGATATTTGCCGAAGAAGTGTTCGCGCAAATAAGCGCCGTCCTTCGCCTTGAAGGTCTGGAAGTCGCCATCGACGCACTCTTCCATGCGGCGGAGCAGCAGGCCGGTGTGGTCGCGCTCAAAGAGGGCGTCCCAGTCGCCGCCCCAGATCACCTTGATGACGTTCCATCCGGCACCGCGGAAGACGCCTTCCAGTTCGTCGATAATGCGCTTGTTGCCACGCACGGGGCCGTCGAGCCGTTGCAGGTTACAGTTGACGACGAAGATCAGATTATCGAGATTCTCGCGCGAGCCGAGCGAGATGGCGCCGAGGGTATCGACCTCATCGGTCTCTCCATCGCCCACGAAGGCCCAGATCTTGCGATCCGTCTTTTCGATCAGGCCGCGATGTTCGAGATACCGCATAAAGCGTGCCTGATAGATGGCGTTGAGCGGGCCGATGCCCATCGAGACCGTGGGGAAGTTCCAGAACTCCGGCATCAGCCACGGATGGGGATAGGAGGAAAGGCCCGGTTCGCCACGCAATTCGTGACGGAAGTTGACCAGGCGAGCCTCGTCCAGGCGGCCTTCCAGAAAGGCGCGCGAGTAGACGCCGGGCGATGCGTGACCCTGGAAATAGATCAGGTCGCCGGGCTGATCCGGTCCGCCGGTCGTCGAAGGGTACTTCGCGTGGAAGAAGTGGTTGTAGCCAACCTCGAGCAGCGTGGCGAGCGAAGCATATGTAGAGATATGGCCGCCGATGCCCGCGTCTTTCTTATTCTGGCGATGCACCATGGCCATCGCGTTCCAGCGCACGAGGGAGCGAAGGCGATGCTCCAGGTTGCGGTCGCCCGGGTACGGAACCTCGTCATGTTTGGGGATGGAGTTGCGGTAGGGCGTAGTGAGTTCGTTCGTCGTCGGAACTCCAGCATCGCGCGCCCGCTGGCGCAGCGTATTCAATAGCTCGGTCCCGTTCTCCCAGTCCGCGGCAACGACATCGTCAAACGCCTCGATCCACTCGGACATCTCTTCAGAAAAATCAACTTTTGTGTTTGTTTCAATTTTTGTCGACATAAGCTGTACTTATACCTCGATTCCCGACGCTGTTATGACTCCCAACGCTGTTCTAAGGATAGCCTGTTCCGTCAGAAGCGTCACATGCCGCGTGATACGGTGCTATGGAGCAGGTGAAAGTGCCCGTGGTGATGCCGCAGATGTTGTAACGCCGCCGCAAGAGCGAGTGCGCAGAGGATGATCAGCACGCGCCGCAAAAGCCCCCCATCCCACCAGAGGAAACAGAGGCTGCCCAGTCCATAGACAAGGCTGAGGACGAAAGCGACAAAGGCGGCTACCACGAGAAACGCGAGGATATCTGTCTCCTGAAATAGCAGGGCGCGGGATTACGCCGGCTCGTTTACGTGCTGCCGAGCTGGCTGGTTACGTGGAATAGTCCGCGTTGATCTTTATGTACTCGGCGGTCAGGTCGCAAGTGAGGAACAGGCACTCCTCCGCGCCCAGGCCAAGATCGAAAGTGATGGTGTACTCCCGCGCCAGCATGTGTTCGTGCGTTCGCGCCTTGTCGAAGAGTGGCGAGCGCATTCCGTTGGCGAAGACGGGCAGACCGCCGATGCTGATGGTCACCATCGCGGGATCGAAGGCGACGCCTGAATAGCCCGCTGCCGCCAGCAAGCGGCCCCAGTTAGGGTCGGCGCTTGACCATGCGGTCTTGCAGAGCGGCGAGTGCGCGATGGCCTTGGCCACGATCTTCGCCTCCGCCGCCGTGCGTGCTCCCGTGATGTGCAGGTTGACGACGTGTCCGGCACCTTCGCCGTCGTCGACGATCTGGTGCGCGAGCGAGCCGCAGACGAGGCGAAGCGCGTTCTCGAATGCCTCCCCAACCCGCTCGTCGAGCGCGATGCCGCTGCCACCGCTTGCCAGCAGCAGCACCGTGTCGTTGGTCGAGGTGTCGCCGTCGATCGAGATGCTGTTGAAGCTGGTCTCAACCGCCGGGGTCAGCAGAGTCTGAAGCTGCGCGGTGTCGGCCACGATATCCGTGAAGAGATAGACCAGCATGGTGGCGTGGGGCGGACCTGCCGGTACTACCAGTTGCGGGTGAATCATGCCAGCGCCTTTGGCCGCGCCGAAGATGCAAATTTCCGTGTCGCCGACCGCGATGGCTGCGCGGGCAACCTTCATGCGGGTGTCGGTGGTCAGGATGGCGCTGGCGAACAGTTCAGCATGTGCGGGCGTGTCGCCAAGCGCGGCCTTGGCTGCGGGCAGCGCGTCGATAATCTTCTGTGCTGGAAACGGCACGCCGATGATGCCGGTGGAGGAAGGGAAGACCTCGTCGAAGATGCAGCCGAAGTGCTCAGCAGCAGCGACGCATGTCTGTGTGCAGCCCTCGATACCGGCCTGTCCCGTAGCGCAGTTGGCGTTGCCAGAGTTCACGAGTACGGCAGAGACCCGTCCACCGGTAGCCTGAAGGTGCTTTCGGCCGACCGTTAACGGGGCGGCGACGACCTGGTTCCGGGTATACATGACGGCGCCCACGGCACCCTTCGGGGCAACGGCGACAGCGACATCGAGGTTCCCACTCTCTTTGATTCCTGCCTTGGCTGCGCCCCAGAGGAATCCCGTGGGGAGTGCCTGCGCGGGCAACTTCTGTTCATTCTCCATGCTGTTACTTTACTCGATGCAAAGGAGAGCCGCGGACGGTACCGGGACTCTCCTCGTTAGCATTTTCGGAAGCTGACGTTTTCGTGTTTAGAACTTGACCGGCAGCGTGCGTCCGGCGGCGGAGCTCTCGCGCGCCATCTCCAGCAGCTTAATGACGCGATAACCCTCTTCGGTCGGCACGGCCAGCGGGGCGACTCCGTTGATGGCATCGCGAACGCTCGCATAGTAGCCGCGATAGTCTCCGCGCTCGGTCTCGATGACGGTCTTCGTCAGCGTGCCGGGATCGGCAGGGTTCGGCGCGACAGTGAGCGTTCCCCAGGCCTCCTTCGCTTCAGGCAGCCAATCGCCCATGCCCATTGGCGGCACCTTCGCCCCGCCAAGCAGCGCAGGCTCCTGCGGATCGAGCCCGAACTTCTTGAAGCTTCCGCGCGTGCCGTGCAGCAGAAAACGCGGCGAGGCGTCACAGGCAACCATGCTCGACCGGCAATGTGCCAGAAGATGCGTCCCATCCTTCTTCTGGTAGTGGAGGGTGATGTCGAAGGCGTCCTCGATGCCGGTCTGATCGCGGTCACGCCGAACACTGGCGGTGATCGAGTCGGGCGCGCCGAACAGCGCCAGCGCCTGATCGACCAGGTGCGGTCCAAGGTCCATCAGCAGTCCGTTGGCTTCGTTCTCGGCCTCCTTCCAGGTGTTCTCGCGGGGCATCGGGCGAAAGCGGTCGAAGTGCGTCTCAAAAGTCACGAGGCGGCCGATGGCGTCCTGGTCCAGCAACTTGCGCACGGTAAGGAAGTCGCCATCCCAGCGGCGATTGTGGAAGGGAGCAAGCACAACGCCCTGCTTCGCAGCGAGATCGGCGAGCGTGCGGGCCTCCGCGCTGGTCGCGGCAAACGGCTTGTCGATCACGACATGCTTGCCCGCCTCGATCGCCTGCTTTGCAAGCGGAAAGTGGGTCTCGTTAGGCGTCCCGATCACAATCAGCTGCACCGCCTTGTCGGCCAGCGCCTCATCGATCGAGCGCAGAATGCGAGTCTCGGGGTAGGCCTTCGCGGCCTCATCGCCCTTGCGCTGCACAATGCCGTTCAGGTGCAGTCCGGGGACAGCGCTGACAAAGGGTGCGTGAAAGACCCTGCCGGCCAGCCCATATCCAACAACAACCGTCTCAATCGCGTCGCTCACCTTGATTCTCCTTGCGCTCCCGTTACTCACGGCAGCTGATAACCTTCGCTATCCCTTATATGTCATCTGCGGAGCGGCTGCATGGACGGCGATGATTTTCTCCCTGACAGGTTGGATAGCAGGGCATTCAAAGGCCGAAAAACATTCCGTCGATAGCATTGAGACCCACCCGCTCCCCCGCCGCACATTTTTTTGAAGAATCATTTAGTGGCAGTGCATCTTATTGAATACCGGATGTTTGGTGTACGAATGACGGCAGGGTGTAGCCGATTCGCGGCCTCGGACAGATTTTCCGGGTTCCACAACGAGGTAAAGGTACCATTACCGATATGACGCCAAGAAAAATAGCACGGACCTCATGGCTGCCGTGCGCCATACTGGGGCTACTGCTCTTCGCGGGCCACACGGCGATTGCCCAGGGGGGAAGCGCTTCAGCCCAGACACCCTCGACCAGTTCCGGGACCAACACTCCGATTCCTGCCGCACAATCGCAGCTCTCGAACGCGTCAGGATCGAATGGTGCGCAGCCCACGCAGGACTCCTTCAAGGGCAGCTTGATTGAGGGCAAAGCGACCGACGGAGTGATCGATCTTTCGCTCGACGAAGCCATCCGTCGCGGCCTGCGAACCAACCTCGGCGTGATCTTGCAGACGGCTTCGCAGAAGAACGCGAACGGCCAGCGGCTGGAGCAGCTTCAGGCTCTTCTGCCCACGGTGAATGCAGCGGCCAGCTATAGCGTCGAGCAGCTCAACCTGGCGGCGGAGGGCATCAAGTTTCCCGGCCTCAACCCGATCATCGGGCCGTTCCAGGTGATGGACTTTCGGGCGTTTCTCACCCAGAATCTGGTGAACGTGCAAGCCCTTCAGACCTACATCGCGGCGAAGCACAACTTCAATGCCGCCAAGCTAACGGCTGACGACGCCCGCGACATGGTGGTATTGACCATAGGCAACGCCTACCTTCTCTGCATTGCCGATGAGGCGCGAATTCAGGCAGTCAACGCGGAACTGGCGACGTCCAAAGTTTCGCTCGATCAGGCAGTTGCGGCGCACGAGGCGGGCACCAGCCCGAAGCTCGACGCGCTGCGGGCCCAGGTCGATTATCAGAATGAGCAGCAGACGCTGATTTCGACCACGAACGATCTGGCGAAGGCGAAGCTGGCATTGGCCCGCACGATCGGCCTGCCGCTCGATCAGAAGTTCAAACTGACAGACTCTGAGCCCTACCAATCGCTCGATACGATTGATCCGCAAGCTGCCTTCGAACAGGCGTTGAAGGGGCGGAAGGATCTTGCCGCCGCCGCCGAGCAGGTCAAGGCGACCAACGCGCAAAAGACCGCGGCCTGGACGCAGCAGCTTCCAACCGCCACCGCGAGCGGCGACTTCGGGGATATTGGCACCACGCCCGGCCATTCGCACAGCACCTATTCGGCGACGGGAACGATCAGCGCGCCGATTCTTCAAATCGCCAAAACGCGCGGCGACGAACAGGTAGCGGCTGCGGCCTATGACTCGGCCAAATCGCGCTACTCGGACCAGGTTCAGCAGGTCAATGCGGATATTCGCGACAGCATTCTCGACATCCGTTCGGCAGCCAAGCTGGTCGAGGTGGCGCAATCGAACGTCGATCTGGCGAAGGAAGCTCTCAACGAGGCGCAGCAGCGCTTCCATGCGGGCGTCTCCGATAACCTGCCGGTCTCGCAGGCGCAGTCGCAGACCGAACAGGCCAACGACCAATACATCAGCGCGCTCTACCAGCACAATGTGGCCAAGCTCTCGCTCGCCCGTGCTCTCGGTATCGCGCAGACCAACTACAAAGACTATCTGGGAGGAAAGTAACCGTGGCAGATCAATCGGAACAGAATCAGGACGGGCAGACAGCGGAGATCAGCGGCACCGTCCAGATCAAGCCTAGCGGCGACAGCAACAAAAAGCCGGAGGACCCCAGCAAGCGTGAGGACGTTCAGCAGGATGAGGAGCCGCCCGCGAAGAAGTCGCGTCGCCGCTTCCTCATCATCGCGGTCGTCATCCTGGTGGTGGTCATCGCCGGACTTTTCTACTATCACTCCACCTTCTCAGAAGATACGGACGATGCGCAGGTGGATGGCGACCTCTACCAGATCAGTTCGCG
>JBDTDX010000357.1:0-3671 GCA_039922815.1 Granulicella sp. | reverse complement strand
TACGATCTTCAGCGCGCTGGCTGATGGCGTGAAGACGATGCGCACGAAGGCGGATGCAGCATCCGCGAGGCTCGCACGAACCGAGCGTGACATGCCGATGTCGGTCGTTCTTGGCGGTTCGGTTCTGCTGATTGCGCTGATGTTTTTGTTTCTCCAGTTCCATCCTGTGCCGGGAGCGCAGGTTGGGGCGTTCGCGAACATTGCGGCATGCGTGCTGGTGGTTGTTTTTGGCTTTTTGTTTGTCACGGTTTCGGCGCGGATCGTTGGCATTGTTGGCAGCTCGGCTTCGCCGGTTTCGGGTATGACGATTGCCACGCTCATGGCCACTTCCGCCATTTTTCTGGTGCGTGGTTGGACGGCTCCGGCCTTCGGTGCGCTGGCAATTACGATTGGCGGCATCGTCTGCATTGCCGCTGCGAATGCGGGGGACACCAGTCAGGATCTTAAGACGGGGTACCTGATCGGGGCAACGCCGTGGAAGCAGCAGATGGCTTTGATGATTGGTGTCATCATCAGCATCTTCTCGATTGGCGCGACGCTCAATGCCATGAATGCGGGGCTTGAACAGTTTCAGCGGCTGCAAAAACCGATTGCCTTCTCGCTTGCGGCACTGCCCGATGGCGTGCAGAGTAAAGGTCCGTTTACGCGCGATCGCATTACTCTCACGGGCCACGGTAGCCGGGAAGAAATTGGTGATACAAGGCAGTTGATTCTGCTGAATGCCATCGGTTCGACCACGCTTGAGGATGGTAAATATCTATACGATCCAGCCAAAGGCGAGATTGAGATTCAGTGGGTGCAGGGCATCGGCAGCGAGAAGGCCGCCGCGCCGCAGGGCCGGTTGATGGCGACGGTGATTAACGGCATTCTGACGCGGAAGCTGCCGTGGGGACTGGTTCTGCTCGGGGTGTTTCTGGTGATTGCGGTTGAACTTCTGGGGATACGCTCGCTGACGTTTGCGGTCGGGGCTTATCTTTCGATTGCGACCACGCTGGCCATCTTTGTCGGCGGCGTTATGCGTTGGATGGTCGATCGCGCCATGCTCCATCACGCAGCCCGGCAGGCTGAGAAAGATCACGGGGCGTCGCTGGCACTTTGGCATCGCGACCGCGAAGCCTGGCTGGCCGATCATCCCGGCTTTGACCCTGCGAATCCTGCCCACCTCGACCCGGCCACGGGCATCCCCAACGACATTACACTGCGCAGTGCTGAGGTCGAAAGCGAGATCAGTCCCGGTAGCCTTTATGCCTCAGGCTTGATCGCTGCGGGCGGCATTGTCGGTCTCCTTGGCGTCTGCGTCAGACTGTTGGAAGGCCTGTCCGAACAGCGCGGTGGCCACTGGCAGCTGGCTCGCTTCAGCGATCACAATCCGCTGCATCATGACTGGGTGAGCATCGTGATGTTTGGGCTGCTGGCCTTCAGCCTTTACTACTTTGCCCGCAAGCCATTGGACGAGGACCAGGGTGAACAGGGGCGGTAGGCGTTCGTTGCGCGACTGCGATATAGTTGGCATCGCGCTATGACTAGTACTCTTTTCCCTCGACGGACCCTTCTGAAAGCAGCTATCACGACGGCTGCGGCTGCGGCCACAATGCCTTTCGCCGAAGCTGTGCCCGCGATGGCTCCAGCGGCTGCGAACGACCGGGCTCAGTGGATTGCAATTCTCGAACGCGTGTCTGGACCTGTTCTGGAAGCCATTGCGCATCGGCAGTTGAAAGCGACGATGCCAGTGGAGATTTCTCCGGGTGGCGACCTGGCTTCACGCCGCGAATGTACGTATCTCGAAGCGTTCGGAAGATTGTTGTGCGGCATTGCTCCGTGGCTCGAACTCGACGGGCTTAGTGGCTCTGAAGGCGCGCTTCAGGCGAAGTACCGCGAACTCGCCCGTGCCGGCATCGAGCATGGCACCAATCCTGCTTCGCCTGACTACCTCAACTTTGGCACGTCGCAACAGTCGGTGGTCGATACTGCATTTCTTGCGCTGGCTGTCGTTCGCGCGCCGATACAGCTTGGCCAGCGATTGAACCCAGCCGCGCGACGGCAACTCGTCAAGGCGCTGCTGGATACGCGCAAGATTCTGCCAGGGCGTAATAACTGGCTTCTCTTCTCGGGAATGGTGGAGGGCTGTCTCTGCGTTCTCGGTGAGGACTGGGACCGTATGCGTGTCGATTACGCCATAGAACAGCACGAGCAGTGGTATGTGGGCGACGGCATGTACGGCGATGGCCCGCACTTTCATTGGGACTACTACAACAGCTTCGTGATTCAACCGATGTTGCTCAATATTCTGGACTCGGTGAAGCCGAAGGCGGCTACGTGGGAGCCGTTGCGGCCTGTGATTCTGCAACGGGCTCAGCGCTACGCCGTGATTCAGGAAAGACTGATCAGCCCTGAGGCTACCTTTCCTGCCATCGGCCGGTCGCTGGCTTACCGTTTCGGTGCGTTTCATCATCTTGCGGAGATTTCGCTGCGCCGGGAGTTGCCGGAGAGTGTCGCACCTGAGCAGGTGCGTTCGGCGTTGACTGCCGTGATGGGACGGATGATCGCGATGCCCGGCACCTTCGATGCGAACGGCTGGCTGAATATTGGATTCGCCGGACATCAGCCCTCGATTGGCGAGAGGTATATCTCGACTGGAAGCCTCTATCTTTGTTCGGGTGCGTGGCTTCCGCTCGGATTACCGGCGAGCGATGCCTTCTGGTCGGCACCTGCGAAGCCATGGACGCAGAAAAAAATCTGGGCAGGAGAAGACGTCAAAACGGACCACGCGATCTCCGTATAGATAGGGGCTTTGCAAGGAAAAGGAGGGACTTGGAGATAGATTCTTTATCCAGCGAGCTGCTCGCATCCAACTTCTAAGAATTCTGCCTCGGCCGTGATTCTCAGGACAGGCTTTAGTTTGCAAGGTTAGTATGCAACTAGGAGAGACCATGATTTCTGTACGTTTGATTTTTCCGGGAGCGATTCTCGGTGCGGCCCTACTGGTGGCGGGCTGCCATTCAAAGACCGAGGCTTCGCCTGCGAACTTTATTACGGCGTTGAATGCGCGGTTTGTGGACCATCCACAATGCCTGATGCCCGATGCACCACGCTTCCCCTTTGAGACGACTGACGAGGAAAAAACGAAGCAGATGGATGCGCTGGCGGCAGCGCAGCTTCTCGATGTGAAGAAGGGCACCCTTCTCAAAGTCAGCCGCTACACGACGACAGCGGTGGGGGCGCTTGCTGCGCCGCGCTTCTGCTATGGGCATCGGAAGGTGACGAGTATCGACAGCTTTACTCCGACTGCGGTTGCGAACGGTTTTCCGGAGACCCAGGTCGTTTACACGTATGAGATGAAGGATGTTCCGGTCTGGGCGAAGACGCCCGAGGTGCAGGCCGCGTTTCCAGAGATGGCGAAGGCGATTGCGGCACCAGGAACCGATAAAGCTACGTTGGCTAAGACGATGGCTGGCTGGTCGGTCCCGGAGTAACGGCTTATGTTGGCTAGTTGAGCGGGGAGAGACAAGCGCGAGCGGCGATGCGGGCGTCGCGGATGAGGTCTGGCAGACCCACGCCGCGATAGCCGTTCCCGAGCAGCCAGAGATTGCCAATTGCGTTGACACGTTGCTGAAGGCTGGCCATCCGCTCCATGTGGCCGACGCTGTATTGGGGGAGCGATCGCGGCCAGC
>JBDTDX010000356.1:0-3029 GCA_039922815.1 Granulicella sp. | reverse complement strand
GCTTCCTCATCATCGCGGTCGTCATCCTGGTGGTGGTCATCGCCGGACTTTTCTACTATCACTCCACCTTCTCAGAAGATACGGACGATGCGCAGGTGGATGGCGACCTCTACCAGATCAGTTCGCGCATCTCCGGGCAGGTCGTCAAGGTGTACGTCGAAGATAACCAGAAGGTGGAAGCTGGCGCACCGATCGCCGACATCGATCCCAGGGACTACCAGGTTGCGCTGGAGCAGGCCCAGGCAGCACTTGCAAGCGCGCAGGCAGCCTATATTCAGGCGGACGTCAGTGTACCCATCACCAGCGTCACCAGCCGAACGACGATCAGCACCAGCGGCAGCGATGTGGTGGCTGCGCAGGCGATGATCGCGCAGGCGCAGAAACAGGCACAGGCAGCGGCAGCGCGTGTGGCGCAGGCCAAGGCGAATGCCATCAAGTCGAAGCTCGACGTGGAACGCTACACGCCGCTCGTCGAGAAAGATGTCATCTCGAAGCAGCAGTTCGATGCAGCAGTTGCCGCGGATGCGGGCAATGCCGCCGCTGTGCTCGATGCCGAGGCAACCCTGCTCGCTCAGCAGGCAGCCGTCTCGCAGGCGGACGAAAAGCTGGCGCAGGCTCGCTCGACGGCTGCACAGTCGCAGAAGAACGGCCCCCAGCAGGTGCGTGTGCAGCAGGCTATGGCCAACGCGCAACTGGCGCGGGTCAAGGAAGCTCAGGCGAAGGTCGATCAGGCCCAGCTGAATCTCACCTATGCCCACATCACGGCGCCCACCTCCGGCATCATCAGCAAAAAGAACGTCGTTGTCGGTGCGAATCTGAGCGTCGGTCAGGACCTGCTGACGATCGTTCCGCTGACGAATCTCTGGGTCACGGCGAACTTCAAAGAGACGCAACTCGAAAAGATGAAGGTCGGCCAGAATGTCACGTTGAAGGTGGATGCGCTCGGTGGTCGCAAGTTCTCCGGCAAGGTGACGCAGGTTGGCGGAGCGACCGGTTCGCGGCTGTCCCTGTTCCCGCCGGAGAATGCGACAGGCAACTATGTGAAGGTGGTGCAGCGTATCCCCGTGCGCATCGACTTCACCAATCTGCAGCAGGAAAACGGCGACTACAAGCTGCGGCCCGGATTCTCCGTAACCCCTGAAGTAGCGGTCAAATAGCGGACGTTTCGTCTCGGTGCCGTAGCGGAAGGACAGCAAACCTCCTTCCGCTGCGGCGCATCTTAAAGAGGAAAAGAGCAAGCAGCACCGAGGTGAACCATGGCAGTTTCGATCAAGAAAAACCAAACGCACGATTTCACAACCCCTCACTGGCACGCCAAGGCCAAAGAGATTCAGAAGTATGGCGAAGTCACGCAGGATCTTCCGCATCCGTTAAGCGCCAAGGTGCGCGCGGAGATGGTAGGCAAGCTCAACCAGCTACTCGCCGACTCGATCTCCCTACGGGATATGTATAAAAAGCATCACTGGCAGGTTGGAGGCCCGACCTTCTACCAGCTTCATCTTCTCTTCGACAAGCACTTCGGCGAGCAGATCGATATCGTCGACACCATCGCCGAGCGTATCCAGTTGCTTGGCGGCGTCACCATTGCGATGGGCGGCGACGTAGCCGAAATCACCAGGATTCCGAGCCCGCCGCGCGGCAAGGAAGAGGTTCCGGTACAGATTTCGCGTCTGCTCGAAGCGCACAAAATCATCATGAAGAGTTGCCTCGATCTCTCGAAAGCAGCCGATGACGCCGGCGATCAGGGAACCAATGACCTTGTCGTGTCGGATGTTCTGCGCCCGAACGAGCTGCAGTCGTGGTTCATCGGAGAGCACCTCATCGAGATGCCTCTGACAATTCCTGAATAAGCTTCCTTGCTAACCTGATACCCAGAAAGCCCAGTCCGAATGGATTGGGCTTTCATGGTTTTGGTAGATCTAAAGAGGGATGCGCATCGAATCGGCACGTGCGATCATCTATTCTCTATCTGTAAGAAAGTCTGAAAGTCATCTATGCCGATCGCAATCGTATTCTTCGTGCATTATGCCTACGGAATCCTGTTCCTATGGGTTCTGGTGGAGCAGCTTGGGATCCCCATCCCGAGCATCCCCGTCCTGCTGACGGCGGGCACGCTGAGCGCGACGCACAGGGTCCACGCATCCTATGCGCTTCTGGCGGTCCTGTTGGCGTGCATCATTGCCGACAGTTTCTGGTACATGCTGGGACGCCGCTACGGCGGCAGCATCCTGCGGCTTCTTTGCCGCCTCTCGCTTGAAGCCTCTACTTGCGTCGCCAAGACCGAGGGCTATTTCACGCGTCGCGGCCCGGTCACGCTGCTGTTCGCGAAGTTCGTTCCCGGGCTCTCCACCGTCGCCGCGCCTATCGCCGGACAGACCGGAATGCCGTACGGACGTTTTCTGATCTATGACATGGCCGGTTCGATCATCTGGGCTGGAGCCTATCTGCTTGCAGGACGCTTCTTTGGCGATGTCGCGCAGAAGAGCGAGCCATTCTTCCATCTCCTCAACCGCTTTGCATTTGCGCTCTTCATCCTGATGGTGCTGGGATTCATGGCTTATCGCGTCTTCAAGCAACGGCGGTTTCTCACCCACGTGCGCTCCATGCGCATCGAGCCGACCGAGTTGAAAGAGATGATGGACAAGGCCGTCGCCGCAGGCAACATCGCGCCGTTTCTCGTTGACCTGCGCCATCCACTCGACTACCTGCCTGATCCCCGCGTCCTGCCCGGCTCAATCCGCATCGGCCCCAACGAGATCGCCAAGCGCCAGGGAGAGATTCCCCGCGACCGCGACGTCATTCTCTACTGCACCTGCCCCAACGAAGAGACGAGCGCAAAGGTGGCGCTGCAGCTTCAGAAGCTCGGCGTCTATCGCGTCCGCCCGCTCCACGAGGGCTTCGATGGATGGAAGTACCTGGGCTATCCGCTGGAGGATTACGTGGAGCCCGCCCCGGCAACCGAAACCGTGGCCGCGAAACTCATCTCCGCAATCTAGTCTCGGCCCTGCACCCGTTACCATGGAGAGAGC
>JBDTDX010000355.1:0-2456 GCA_039922815.1 Granulicella sp. | reverse complement strand
CCGATTCCAGCTTGCCGATAAACGTATCCAGCTCCTGCTGCGTCTCGAACTCCGGCACGCCCTCGGCATCGTCCGTCAGGTCGGCGTAGTCGGCCCTCAAGATCCCCGCCAGCCCCATCTCCAGCGGCCGAATAATCGACGTAGGCGTAATCCCATGCTCCTCGTTGTAAGCCACCTGCTTCTCCCGCCGCCGATCCGTCTCGTTGATCGCCCGCTGCATGGAGTCCGTCATCTTGTCCGCATACAGAATCGCGCGTCCTTCCAGGTGCCGCGCCGCACGCCCAATCGTCTGGATCAGCGATCCCTGCGACCGCAGAAACCCTTCCTTATCCGCATCCAGAATCGCCACCAGCGACACCTCTGGCAGGTCCAGCCCTTCCCGCAGCAGGTTGATGCCGATCAGCACGTCGTACTCGCCCTTGCGCAGATCGCGCAGCAGCTTGATGCGTTCCAGCGTCTCAATCTCCGAGTGCATGTACCGGCAGCGCACTCCAACCTCGGTGTAATAACTGGCCAGATCCTCCGACATCCGCTTCGTCAGCGTCGTCACCAGCACCCGCTGGTTCAGCTTCACGCGGTCGCGAATCTCCGCCAGCAGATCGTCGATCTGCCCCTTCACCGGACGAATCTCCACCATCGGATCGATCAACCCAGTAGGCCGAATAATCTGCTCGACAACCACACCAGCAGCTTTGGTCAATTCATAAGGCCCCGGCGTAGCACTCACATAAATAATCTGCCCCGTACGCCCCTCGAACTCTTCAAACTTCAGCGGGCGATTATCCATCGCGCTCGGCAGCCGAAACCCATAGTCCACAAGGTTCTGCTTGCGGCTGCGATCCCCATGCCACATCCCATGCAACTGCGGCACCGTCACATGGCTCTCATCGATGAACAGCAGGAAGTCCCGCGGAAAATAATCCAGCAGCGTCGGCGGTGGCTCACCCGGCAGCCTGCCCGAAAAATGCCGCGAATAGTTCTCAATCCCATGGCAATAGCCAACGGATTTAATCATCTCCAAATCAAACCGCGTCCGCTGATGAATCCGTTGCGACTCCACCAGCCGCCCCTGCGACTCCAGCTCCTTCTCCCACCACTCCATCTCCGCCAGAATCGAATCGCTCGCCGCCTTCTTCCTCTCCGGCTGCACCACATAGTGGCTCTTCGGATAGATCGGCAGCCGCGAATACTTCTGCTTCACCGTCCCGAACAGAGGATCGATCTGCGACAACGAATCAATCTCATCCCCAAACAATTCGATGCGATACGCATTCTCGTCATACGTCGGATACACCTCGATAATGTCCCCACGCACGCGAAACGTTCCGCGCCGAAAATCCACATCGTTCCGCTCGTACAGAATCTCGACCAGCCGCCGGGTAATGTCCTCGCGCTTGATCGTCTGCCCTTTCTCCAGCAGCAACAGCATCCCGTAGTAAGCCTCTGGCGAACCCAATCCATAGATACAACTCACCGACGAGACGATAATCGCATCGCGCCGTTCGAATAAACTGCGCGTCGCCGAGAGTCGCAGCTTGTCCAGCTCTTCGTTGATCGTCGCCTCTTTTTCGATGAACAGATCGCCCGAAGGAATATAGGCCTCCGGCTGGTAGTAGTCGTAGTACGAGACGAAGTATTCAACGGCGTTGTTCGGGAAAAAAGTCTTAAATTCGTGATAAAGCTGCGCTGCCAGCGTCTTATTGTGCGCAAGGATCAGCGCCGGACGGTTTAGCTCCTGGATCACCTTCGCCATCGTAAAAGTCTTTCCGGAACCGGTAACTCCGAGCAGCACCTGGTCTTTTTCGCCAGCGTTCAGGCCGTTGCAGAGTTCCTCGATGGCACGGGGTTGATCGCCCTGCGGCTTGTAAGTAGTGGAGATCTGGAAATCCATCCCTATAGGATAGAGCTACGGGGGTTTGGGATGGTTGAGCTTTGGTTGATTCGACACGGTGAGACGGCATGGAGTTTGTCCGGCGCACATACGGGCCGCACTGATATTCCGTTGACCGACAGGGGCCGCCTGTGCGCCGCCGCCCTCAAGCGCTACTTTGCCGGCAAGCAGTTCGCCGCCGTGCTCACCAGCCCTATGCAGCGCGCCCGCGAAACCTGCGCCATCGCCGGTTATGGCGAGACCGCACTCATCGACGAAGGCCTCCTTGAGTGGAACTACGGTATCTATGAAGGTAAGACCACTGATGAAATCCGTGCCAGCCGCCCCGATTGGTCGGTTTGGAAAGACGAGATCATTGGCGGAGAGTCGCTCGAGCAAGTGGGCGAGCGTGCCGACGGTGTCCTCTCCCGTGCCCTGGCGCTGGTCCCGCACGACACCGGCGGAGCCGTTGCGCTCTTCGCCCACGCACACATCCTCCGTATCATCGCCGCCCGCTGGATCGGTCTCACGGCGGAAGGCGGAAGTCTCCTGGCCCTGGAAACAGGCTCAGTCAGCGTCCTCGGCT
>JBDTDX010000354.1:0-2784 GCA_039922815.1 Granulicella sp. | reverse complement strand
GGGCTGGGGGAGTTTGCGGGCCAGGAGCATCTGCTGGGAGAGGGGATGCCGTTGCGGGTGGCGATTGAGCGGGACGATGCGGCGTCGATGATTTTCTGGGGGCCGCCAGGCGTGGGCAAGACGACGCTCGCGAAGATTATTGCGCAGATGACCGAGGCGAACTTCATCGAGTTTTCGGCTGTGCTGAGTGGAATTAAAGAGATCAAGCAGGTGATGGTGGAGGCGGAGCGGGCGGCGGGGTTTGGGTCGCGGACGATTCTGTTTGTGGATGAGATTCATCGATTCAACAAGGCGCAGCAGGATGCGTTTCTGCCTTATGTCGAGCGGGGGACGATACGGCTGATTGGGGCGACGACGGAGAATCCTTCGTTCGAGATTAATGCGGCGCTGCTCTCGCGGTGTCGGGTGTATACGCTGCGGGGGCTGAGCGAGGAGCAGGTCGTTCATTTGTTACAGCGGGCGTTACATGATGCCGAGAAGGGGCTGGGCGCGCTGGGGGTGAGCGCCGACGAGGATGCGCTGGCGACCATTGCGGCGTTTGCGAGTGGGGATGCGAGGAATGCGTTGAATGCGCTTGAGGTGGCAGCGAAGTTGGCGCAGGGTCGCGGTGAAGTGAGCATCACGAAGGCTATGGCGGCTGAGGCTTTGCAGCGGCGCGTGTTGCTGTACGACAAGAAGGGCGAGCAGCACTACGACATTATTTCTGCGCTGCATAAGAGTGTGCGGAACTCTGATCCGGATGCGGCGCTGTACTGGCTGGGGCGGATGCTGGAGGCGGGGGAAGACCCGATGTATTGCGCGCGGCGGATTGTGCGGATGGCGGTGGAGGATATTGGGCTGGCCGCTCCTGAGGCGCTGAACCTTTGTTTGAGTGCGCGGGATGCGATGCACTTTCTGGGGCAGCCGGAGGGTGGGCTGGCGTTGGCGCAGGCGGTGGTGTATCTGGCGCTGGCGCCTAAGTCGAACGCGGTGTACACGGCTTATGGGGCGGTGCAGGCGGATATTGAAAAGACGGCGGCGGAGCCGGTGCCACTGCATCTGCGGAATGCGCCGACGAAGCTGATGAAGTCGCTCGATTATGGGAAGGACTATCAGTATGCGCATGACGTCGAGGGCAAGGTGGCGGATATGCAGTGTCTGCCGGAGTCGCTGAAGGGGCGACGGTATTATCTGCCTACGCATGAGGGGCGAGAGAAGGTGCTGGCGCAGCGGATGGAAGAGATTGCGAAGATCAAGGCTGGCAAGAAAGATTAGAAGTGATGTTTGCTTTGTAAAAAAACGAAATACACGAGAGCAGCCGGTGAAAGGAGCCTGTTTGCGTATCGTATATTTGAGTTGCAAGATACTCTTGGGAACCAGGCGATCAACCAATGGCTTTAGAGAACATGAAGCAGATCCTAGAGCGTACTGCGGGCACGAACGCATTTAAATTGCTTTTACTTACGGGGCAAAGCAGCCGCCCGGGCCTGGAACCGCTTTGGGGACTGCTACTGCGTCCTTTCGTACATAACGGTGAATTTCCCATCCGGTATAAGCAGGGAGATCGTGATCTCGTCGCCTGCATACGCACGGCCGATAAGAACAGCGACCTGCATAGCGTGCTCGAAGTAATTGTCCGGAACACCTATCCCATTGATCCTGCGTTTGCAGCCGACCTGGTGATTGACGCTGGAGCAAATATCGGACTGTTTTCGCTACAGGCAGCAGCAATCTATCCTTCCGCGACCATCGTTATGTGCGAACCGCTCCCGCGAAACATCGAGCAGACTAAAAAACATATGAGCATCAATCATGTGTCGGCTGAACTTATACCGGTCTGCATCGGCGGCCAGCCTAGCATAATCCCCTTCTACTGCCGTGGAGCGAACGCCAGCAGCTTCGATCCCCATGAGCCTTACACCAGCGTGCTGGAGATTGAGGTACTGCGTCTGAGCGATATCATCGGTGATCGTCAAGCACAGCGAATTTTGATCAAGATGGATATTGAAGGCATGGAGATCGAATCGCTACAGAGTTACATTCCAGGAGAGCACCGGGCTGTCGTCATCTTCTGCGAGCTGCATGGGCATAAGGTGAACCGTCCCTTGATGGAGCAGTTATTCGCAGAGCATGGATGGTCGTTTCAATTGGGGGACCTTTCCGGCGGAGACGCTGTCTTCGAAGCTCGGTCGCCCGCGGCCATGGCGCTCGGAGTGCTTTCAGATTCGAAGGTGCATTAGAGCCTGGCCGTTGCTTTGCACCGTCGCGCTAGAGCGGACTTGCTTGGTGTGGAGGAAAGCAACCGCAGATTCCCTTCGGGAATGACAGACAAAGAGACGGCAGACTCTGCATCAACTGCTACTTTGCTTTAGCTGACGGGGCCCAGCATGTTGGCGTCGCGTGAAATGCGCCACTGGCCGTCGTCGCCACGGCGGAAGACGGTGAGGGTGTCTCCGGCGCGGTGGATGGTTTCGCCGCCGGCGCGGGGGGTGATGCCGATGGAGAGGCGATTCCAGGTGACGGCGAGGTCGCCGGTGATGGTGACCTCCTGCACGTCGGAGCGGCAGACCATGCGGAAGTTGCGAATCATTTTGGCGAAGCCAATGATGAAGTCGGCGCGGGACATAGGTGGATTGCCCGCGGTGAGGAAAACGACGTCGTCGGTCATGAAGCGGAGTTGGGCGTCGAGGTCGCCGATCTCGGAGGCGTGGCCCCAGGCGGCGATGATGTCGCGGATCTGCTGTTCGTCGGAGAGATTCATTGGAGGTCTTTGGAGAGCGCGTTGAGGACGATGTCCTTGGTGAG
>JBDTDX010000353.1:0-52308 GCA_039922815.1 Granulicella sp. | reverse complement strand
TGCACTTCGGCAGCCGCTCGCGGACGGCAATCGCCGCTTCAATCCCCGTCATTCCGGTCATAATCACGTCGCTGATCAGCATGTCCGGAGTAAAGGTATCGATCGCCTCGATGGCTTTTTCGCCGCTGTAGACTGCGCGCGCCTCAAAACCTGCCTGATTCAGGATAATCGCAAGCGTATTGGCGATCACCTGCTCGTCATCGGCAACAAGTACGCGAGGCTTCGACGTCGTGGCTGTATCTGGCATGTAAATATCTCCAAAATCTATCTTTCAAGCTGGGGAACGTAACGAGACTATACCAGCATCCGTTCATTCAACGATGCACTCAGCAATGATACGCTGACCGCAGTGATCCTTGCCACGAAGCCGCATCTGGCCGCCTCGGGCTATCACTCCACTGAACCCTTATGCACAACGCAATCATACGCGCCGAACGCGTCGAAAAATACTATGCCCCGTCCGGAGCCCAGCCCGGCGAGAACCGTATCCAGGTCATCTCCCCCACCGACCTCTCCATCGTCCCCGGCGAGATTGTCGCCCTGCTCGGCCCCTCCGGCTCCGGCAAGTCCACCCTCCTGCGGATGCTCACCGGCCTTTCTAAACCCTCCGCTGGTCAGGTCTACTGGCACGAGAAGCCCATCGCCAGCGCCGAAGTCAACGTCTCCATCGTCTTCCAGAGCTTCGCCCTCTTCCCCTGGCTCACCGTCCTCGAAAACGTAGAAGCCCCGCTCAAGGCCCGTGGCGTCGACGCCGACTCCCGACGCAGGCAAGGCCTCAAGATCCTCGACACCGTCGGTCTCGACGGCTTTGAAGGAGCCTACCCCAAGGAGCTCTCGGGCGGAATGCGCCAGCGTGTCGGCTTTGCCCGCGCGCTGGTAGTCGAGCCTGAGGTCCTCTTCATGGACGAGCCCTTCTCCGCCCTCGATGTGCTGACCGCAGAAAACCTCCGCTCCGAGCTCCTCGAACTCTGGCAGAAGAAGACCATCCCCACCCAGTCCATCTTTATCGTCACCCACAATATTGAGGAGGCAGTCCTCCTCGCCGACCGCATCATCGTCCTCGGCCGCAACCCGGGCCGCATCCGCACCGACTTCCACGTGACCCTCCCCCATCCGCGCGACCGCAAGGCCACCCCCTTCACCCAGCTCGTCGACTACATCTACAAGGTCCTCACCAAGCCCGACGCCAAGCCACCCGAGTTCCCGACCTCCCTGGTCGGCAAGCAGCAGGGCCCCGCCCGCCGCCAGCCCTACCAGATGCTCCCCCACGCCCGTCCCGGCGGCATCGCCGGTCTGCTCGAGCTGCTCATTGACCACAAGGGCAAGGACGATATCTATCGCCTCGCCGACGATCTCGGCTTTGAAATCGACGACCTCTTCCCCATCGTCGAAGCCGCCCAGCTCCTCGGCTTCCTCACCATCAACGAGGGCGACGCCGCCATCACCCCCACCGGCGAAGAGTTCGCCAACTCCGAAATTCTCCGCCAGAAAGAGCTCTTCCGCGCCGCCGCCGTCGAGCACGTCCTCCTGCTCCGCCAGATCGTCCGCGCCATAGAAGCCAAGAGCGACGGCACCGTCTCCGAGGAGTTCTTCCGCGACATTCTCGACGAGCAGTTCACCGAAGAAGAGACCGCTCTCCAGCTCGAAACCGCCATCAACTGGGGCCGTTATGCCGAGCTCTTTGACTTCGACGGCTCCCGCCGCCGATTCCAACGCGCCGAAAACCCCCAGGATGAAGAAGAAGAAATCGACCTATGATGTCCTTTCCCAATTTCTCTCAAATTGTCATTCCGCAGCGCAGTGGAGGAATCTGCTTCTTGCTTTCGCTTTAGCCAATCCGTTCTGAAAAGGACGCAATCTGATCTCAACCCCAATCTAGAGAATCATCCATGCTGCCCCACGATGCCCGACGACTGATCAACGCCACCTCGACACGAGGCCGCGAGACCCTCGCCCGCGCCCAGGTCTTCAAGCGGAGCTGGCCCTTCGTCCTCGATCTCACCGTCGCCGCCCTCTGCCTCGCCGCCTTCTACGGCGTCCTGCAAATCGCCAAATACTGGCTGAGCAGCGCCCAGCCGCAGTTCACCATCTCGCTCTCGCCCCGAGCCCTGCCCCTCTACGCCTTCTACTCCGTCGTAAGAATCGGCCTGGCCTATCTGCTCTCGCTCGTCTTCGCCATCGCCTACGGTTACATCGCCGCCTACAACAAGCGCGCCGAATCCCTCATGATCGCCGCGCTGGACATCCTCCAGTCCATCCCGGTCCTCAGCTTCCTGCCCGGCGTCATGCTCGCCATGGTCGCTCTCTTCCCCACCCGCCAGCTAGGCGTAGAGATGGGTGCCATCATCCTCATCTTCACCGGCCAGGTCTGGAACATGGCCTTCAGCTTCTACTCCTCGCTCAAAAGCCTGCCCAGAGAACTAGGGGAAGCCAGCCGTATCTACGGCTTTTCCACCTGGCAGCGCTTCTGGCAGCTTGAGCTTCCCTACGGCACCATCGGCCTCGTCTGGAACTCCATGATCTCCGTCGCTGGCGGCTGGTTCTTCCTCATGGCCTGCGAGATGTTCGTCCTTGGCGACCGCGATTTCCGCCTCCCCGGCCTCGGGTCGTATCTACAGACCGCAGCCAGCGCCGACAACATCCCCGCCATGGCCTGGGGCATCGCCACCGTCATCGCCATCATCGTCGCCACCGACCAGCTCCTCTGGCGGCCCGTCATCGCCTGGTCCGACAAGTTCAAGATCGAGCAGTCCGCCGGCACCGACCGCATCAGCTCGCCCATCCTCCATCTCATCCAGCGCTCCAACGCCCTCGCGGCAATCAAACTCCACACCCTCACCCCCCTCAGCGAGCGCATCTACCTCACCGTAGCCGCCCGCCACAGCCGCCACCGCGCCCAACAGGCCGCTGGCGAGATCCACCCATCCCCCATCTGGCCCGGAATCGTCGTCATGGTCATCGGCGGCGCAATCATCCTCTATGCCGCAGGCAGCGCTCTGCTCCGGCTCCGCGAGATCGACGCCTCCCAGTATCTCCTCATCGCCGAAAGTGCCGGAGCCACCTTCCTCCGCGTCAACCTCTCCCTGCTCCTCGCCGCTCTCTGGACCATCCCAGCCGGTGTCGCCATAGGCTTCAACCCACGCCTTGCCCGCATCGTCCAGCCAATAGTTCAAGTAACAGCTTCATTCCCCGCCCCCATCCTCTTCCCCATCATCATCCTCGGCCTGATGAAGCTCGGCGGCGGCCTCGGCATCGGCTCCATCGCCCTCATGCTCCTCGGCACCCAGTGGTACATCCTCTTCAACGTCATCGCCGGAGCCATGGCCATCCCCTCCGACCTCCGCGAGGTCTCCACCCTCTTCCGCTTCACCCGCTGGCAGCGCTGGCGCACCGTCATCCTGCCCGGAATCTTCCCCTACCTCATCACCGGACTGGTCACCGCATCCGGCGGCGCATGGAACGCCAGCATCATCGCAGAATACTTTCACTTAAAAGGACAAACCCTACAAACCATTGGCCTTGGAGCACAAATAAGCGCAGCCAGCGACAAGGGCCAGTTCCAGATTCTCCTGCTGGCCACCATCGTCATGGCCCTCATGGTCGTCACCGTCAACCGCCTAGTCTGGCGCCCCCTCTACCACCTAGCCGAAACCAAATACAAACTCGAAGCCTGATCCCATCGACAGCCGTTACTCTAGGCTTGAGGTTCTCCTTGAAAGATAAGGCAAAAAAAGACTGGAAACGAAGAGTTGTTGGCGTGATGATCTGCATTGGCGCTGGAGCAGTTGTTTACACGGAAGCTCTTAATCTATTTGCATGGCGCTTGGCCCAGAGTGCCGGCGAAGCTCATCCCAATCTTTCCATTCTTCCAGTACCTCTTCAAAGCATTCCACTCGCCCAATTGAACGGCGTTCGTGTAGTTCATTTTGGGTTTTCTTTTCAAGTTCCTTGGAAAGACATCGCTCAAGATCGAGTGACGAAAGATTGGGCCGCGTCGATTAGCTTTCGAGATGGAGGAGGATTGCTGATTTTCAATCCGTCAGCTCAAGTTGATGGTGCAACGACAATGCATGGATCGACCCTGGGCGAAAGAAAGACGATGGAGAGTATTTTGGGGAAGCTTGCGCTCAGCTCAAACTACGAGTTCATGGCAGCGGAGGTTGAAGCAACACCAGATCAGGTCAAATGGTGGAACTCGCGTAGACAGGCCACCCGAAATGCCATCTTGCTTATCAATAAATCAGGCGATCTACGCAGTAGCCATGAAATGTACAAACTTGCGTCTGGGAAGTTGCGTGGATTTCAGTTTGGCGACCCGGCTGTAGCACCCTACATCGTGCAGCTAGATCTATTTGATCCCTCAGACCGTCACTATCGAATCTTTGTCACGCCCTCGAAGCAAAATCAGGCCGTAATCTCGCAAGCGCAGATCAATGCACTCATCGCGTCGATCCAGTAAGCCAAGTCTTGTATTCGCTGAAGCGGTTGTTTCAGGTGAGGACAGGCGGTTGATTTGAGCGGCGTAGCAGCCTCTGCTCCACCATATGTCCATAAAACGGGCTTATCGGACAAGTGACCGCTGAAAGACAGCGATCGCGGATTAGTCGCCCCCTCACCACCCTTCGGCTTCCGAAACGCCCACACCACCGCCCGCAGCAACCACGGCACTCGCATCATCCTCATGTGAGATTTAAACGTCGAGACCGTCTAGTTCTCCGAAGGGCGTTCGACGTGGTCGACGATCATAAATTCCAGCGGGGCGCGGGCATAGCCGATCTTCATTCCGAGATGTTTTTGCAGGGCCTCCAGAAGCGCCGGGCCCTGCGTGTCGGGCGCGGCACCAGCGAGAGGCAGAAACTGCGCTGGCAGCCCGTGACCATTCGATGGAGAAATCGTAGTTGCCCGTAAGGCCGGTTTGATCAATCAACGGATGCTCATAAAAGAGACTACCGATCTTCCGCTCGAGTTGGTGGAATGACCACCCTGAACGCAGAGCTTCGGACTAGTAAAAAAGCCGTGCGTCTGAATTCCGGATCGAAAGGAGAGAAACATAAGCGGACCAGGTAAACGCAAACTTTTCAGCCAACTCCGACAAATCTGGCTTGGTGGCCAAGCCAAGCCAAGTAACTCCTCGATGGCGCAATCTGGACGTCCCTTCTTGTTTCTGGCTTTTTAGATCTGGCTAAATGGAGGACAGCTAGCTGAGAAAGTAGGAAAAAGTTTTCACACTTTGCTCCTGTGGGAAATTCTGTGGCCAAGTTTGGTGTGGATGCTCACGGTTTCATGTAAGCGGTGTTTATCCGAACAAGCCTAAGCAATGGAGCTATTTAGTTGAAATGTGCACCGTCGTTGGTGACAGTTCCCCGTTCGCATCTGGCCTAGTTTCTTTCAGAATCCGACACATGCAATTGGCGACCATCGTGCTTTCTGTACTCGCGTGATTCACCCGAAGACACAAGACGTGGCGGCTGTACTGCTTGGGGAGTCCCCTGAGATCAAGGAAGTGCAACGGCGCATCGAACAGGCGGCGTTGCTCGACGTGCCCATACTGATTCTCGGCGAAAGCGGCACCGGAAAGGGGATTGCTGCCAGCCTGCTCCACAGGCTCAGCAAGCGAGGCAAAGGCCCCTTCGTCAAGAAGAACTGCCCGGCCATCCCCAGTCAGCTCTTTGAGAGCGAGCTGTTCGGCAATGAGATTGGAGCTTTTACGGGCGCCAACCGGGCGCGTCCAGGCGTCTTCGAGCAAGCGGACAAAGGCGTTCTCTTCCTTGATGAGGTGGGCGAGCTTGACCTTGGCCTTCAGGCTAAGCTTCTGCAGGTACTGCAGGACTTTCGGGTTACCAGATTGGGTAGTCTGGATGAGCGTCCAATTGATGTACGTCTCATCTGTGCTACGAATCGCGACCTCTCCCGCGAGATTACGGAAGGACGTTTTCGGTCGGATCTGTTCTACCGGGTCAATGTCCTCCAGATCACCATGCCTCCGCTGCGTCGGCGCGCGTCCGATGTACCCATCCTGATTGCGCACTATCTTTCACTCTACTCATCCCAATTTGGGCAGCACCCTCCGCCTTTGTCCAAGTCACTCATGAAAGTGCTGATGAGCTATCACTGGCCGGGTAACGTACGGGAGCTTGAAAACCTGATCAAGCGCTACGTGGTGTTCGGCAACGAGAGCTCCATTGTTTCCGCTCTCCGTAATCCTGAAAATACTTCGGCCTGTCCCCTCGATGGGGAGATTGATATTAACACCCCTCTGCGCATTCAGACCAAGCGCGTCATGAAGACTATGGAGCGCCGCATCATCATGAACGTTCTGCAAGCAAACCGTTGGAATCGGCGAAAGACCGCACGAACACTCGACATCAGCTATCGGGCACTCCTTTACAAGATAAAGAGCAATGGCATCCCTTCCATTCGCCGTACCCGCACCGCACCCGATTCGCCCGAGGAGAGCCATGAAAGCGTATAAGGGCGGAGTCTCCCAGCGTATGCCGCACAGGACAGCAGCATTATTATTCGCCGTCATCCTGGGTGGTGGTACCACGCTTTCCGGACAGGGTGTCACAGCAGCCCAAGGGCAAGCTGGGCCTGGTTCGCCGGGCTACACATATGTATTACGTAATGCAAATGCGGCAGTTCCTGGCAGCTCCAACACTCCACGCAACACAACCGTCAGCATTCTCAGCACGGCACCCACCGCTACGTCGTCGGGTGCAGTTGCCGACTTGCCCTATCTTGTTGGTGTGGCTGATGTGCTTTCGGTCAGTGTCTGGCACGAGCCGGATCTCTCGAGATCAGTCTCCGTGCTACCCGACGGAAAGATCTCCCTGCCCCTGGTCGGCGAGGTGCAGGCCTCGGGCAGGAGTGTGCTGGAGTTACAGAATGAGATTCGATCGGATCTCGCCAAATTCGTAAAGGATCCAGAGGTCGTCGTGATCGTTACGGAGATCCGCAGTCAGCGCATTAATGTTATTGGCCAGGTCACTCGTGCCGGTACATTCTCGCTTACTCCTTCGATGGGCGTTCTGGATGCGATCGCGCTCGCCGGCGGTCTCAAAGAGTTCGCCAAGCGGAAGCAAATTTATGTTCTTCGTCCCAGCGAATCGGGCCAGCGCGAACGATTGTCCTACAGATACGCGGATGTTCTCAAAGGGAGCGCCTCGGCGAAAGAGATCATTCTTAAACCACGTGACACGGTGGTGGTCCCATGAGGCGACACTTCCGCGGCTATCACAGCATGATGGCGTGCCGCTTACATTTTGCAACGTTGCTCTCCTGTGCCGCGATTCTTATGGGATTGACCAGCGGATCGTTTGCACACGCGCAGAACGGTTCAGAAGCAGACACAAATGAGACTCCATCGATGAGTCTGCCGATGGGAGTTTCTCCTCAGAATACGGCAACGGCTGCCTCTGGAACTTCGGGGAACGACCAGCAACAGCAGATCCTCCAAGTAGAAGACGTGGGTGACAATTTGGACGAACTGCAGTTGCAGACGCCCTCACTCTCAGATATGAATCAGAGCGCGCTCAGTGTAGAAACGGAATCCACAAGAGGATTGGTGGCTAACTCAGCTCTCGAGGTAAGTGGCGGTTATATCAGCAATCTCTACAATCGTTCTTCGGATGTCATCGGGAGCGGCTTCAGCCGTTATACCGTTCCACTCACCCTGAATATATCGAAATCGCGTACTAGATTTATCGCCTCCTATCTTCCCCAGCTAGCTGTTTACTCTGCGGCGTCGGGTGTCTATCAAACTCATGTTTACGATCAGACATTACTTTACGGTTTGAGCAATCGGACAACATTGAGCTGGCAGCTATCAGGAGCGCGTTACCGCGATGTGGGACAGTTTCTTCCCGTAGTTCTTCCGACTGGAGGAACGGGCATCGCGCAACCCCTCGGAGGCGGAACAGGGGCTGGAACAACCTCTACGATAAGCAACGCGGCTACATCCATCGCTCTACTGCATAAGCTCTCAGCTCGGGATCAGGTCACGCTTACCGGAACGGCTGCGTGGAATGAGTTGCTGCAAGCGGGTACCTCTTCGCAGCCATCCGCAAGATCCATTCTGCGAAATCAATCCTTTGCAGTTGATGCTATTTATGAACATGCTCTTAGCAGTTCGGTCTTTGTGGGAGTTGAAGGAACAGCAGCCTACGTTCGTGGCCTTTCAAACGCTACTACTCTTAACTACGAAACTGGGCTTGGAACGCTTCGTTATATTATCTCTGCGTCTGACAGCTTCAGCGTTGCGGCTGGCCCTTTGATTCGCAGTTCAAGCAACACAGCTCCAACGGCGGGCGATGATGGCGCCACCTATGCGCTAAATGCCCGTTACACTCATCAATCAAGCATTGGCAACGTTAGCGCGAGCTTTACGCGCGTAATTCAGCTAAGTCTCGATAATTCCGCAACACCGGCAAACCAATTTTCTACAGACTTTGTACGGCCCGTTATGCGAAATATCGATCTTACCCTTGATCTGCGGTATATCCGTACGGGATCTGGCGCGGCGAGTGCGGCTGAAATTCGCCAGACTAACTTCGGCGGCTCGGTGCGAGTCGACTACCGAACGGGCACCAGGCTTAGTTGGTTTGCAACTGCTTCGCTCAGCTCAGCTTCGCAACCCGCAGCCAACACAGGTACATCGACTTTCACCCGGAACGAGATGAGTGGCGGCTTGCGCTTCATCCTGGATCCGGGTCCAGTCCGCTAGGAGTATGAAAGAGATGCGAAAGATACCAGGCACCGTTGAGGAGTACTTAGCCGTAGCCCACCGCCGATGGCGGCTATTTCTCATTCCATTGTTTATCGTACCGTTGCTAGTCTTTGCGGTCAGCCGAAGATTGCCAAGGAGCTACAGCTCCACCTCGACGGTGCTCATCCAGACGCAGATCGCCCCCAAGGGTCTTGTCGATGACTCGATGCAGAACGACGTCAAGGATCGCTTCGAAGCGATCAGCAACCTCATTTTGAGTCAATCGCGGCTTTTGCACATCGTCGACCAGCTTGGTCTCTATAAACTCCCCGGCGTCTCCTCACGCGAGGAAGCCGTAGCCAAGCTGAGGAAAAACCTGACGATCGAAATGGAGAGCGAACGTGTCGAAAGATCGGGATCGGGGCTCTTCAAGATAAGCTACGTCGCTCCGACGCCTGAGCTCGCACAAGAGGTCACACGTGAGGTTGCAGACCTCTCTATCTCTGGCAACCTTGAGTCGCGGGAGCAGCAGGCGCTCGGCAACGTAACGTTCATTCAGGACGAACTGGATAGGGCACTGGCTGAACTGAAAGTTAAAGAACAGCGGCTCAATTTTTTCCGGGCGCAACACAGCGAGATTATTCCCGCACAGGCGGCCGCCACCATGCAGACTCTTGGTCAGAACCAAACGCTCGAGACCGCGAATGCCGCCGCAATTGAACGAGTCGACGATCAGCAGGCTTCCATTCAGGCCCTCATCGACACAGAAGCGGCAAGCCATACTGTTTCCCCGGCATCTCCTCTTGCGAGCAGCGATCCTCTGGTGCTTCAAAAGCGTGAAGAGTTGCGAATAGCCCGTCAACGCTATACAGAAAAGCATCCAGACGTACAGCGTCTGGAGAGCGAGTTGGATACCTTGCAGCACAGGCCTCAGGCAGTGTCTTCAAATGGCACGCCCATTCCATCGATCATGGCATCGCAGCGACAGCTCCAGAGCCAGCTTATTACTGCAGCCGCAGAGCTTCGCACGCGTCAACAGCGTCAGGCTACGATCGAACGGAGGATCCAGGAGCTAAGTAGACGTGCGCAGGTTTCGCCAGAGGTCGCCGGGGAGGGTCTGCAACTACAGAACGACTACGAAGCCGCGCAGAAATACTATTCTTCCCTTGTGGATAAACAGCATGCGTCAGCCCTGACCGCAAACCTGGAGAAGAGTCGCGGACATGATCTGGTGCAGGTACTCGATTCTGCGAATTTTCCTCGACGTCCAGACTCTCCAAATTTTCGGCTAATCTATCTCGCTGGCCTCGGTCTGGGCCTTGTGCTTGGAATCGCACTAGCGCTTGGAGTCGAACTCATGGACCAGACCTTCCACGATCAAAACGACCTCGCGATATATCTCGACTCGCCGATGATTGCCATCATTCCAACATTCAACGAGTAGTAAAAGGGGTAGTAGATGCAAGCTAAAGGTACGATAGGAGCATTACCCGCGACCAAGACGTTCAGGCAATTATTTCGCGATGACGAACCCGAAACGTCTAAGCTGGCAAAGAAGACCATCGTAAATGGTCATCGCCTAAGCGAAACCGTTCTCACTGCAACTCCGCTCGCGAAGGATGCCGCGCCATCACGGGCGCTTGCTGTGGAACAGTACCGTCTTCTTCGTACTCGCGTTTTACAGATTTGCCGTAACAAACGCAGCAATATAGTGCTGATCACCAGTGCGATCGCAGGCGATGGCAAGACACTGACTGCGATTAACCTGGGATATTCGATTGCTAACCTCTCGGAAAAACGAGTGTTATATATCGAATTAGATTTGCGCCGGCCATCAGCCCACAACCTTTTAGGAATTCGTTCAGAGGCTGGCGCACATACCTTTCTCGAAAGCGATTGTCCATGGCAGAAGTGCGTACACAAACTGACTGACAATCTTGACGCTCTACTTGCCTATAATCCCTCCCTTACACCGAATGAGACTTTGCTCAAGACAGAGCTCGCAAGCTTTCTTCAGGAAGCTTCCAAAGAGTACGACATTGTTCTGCTTGACACGGCTCCACTGCTCGCTGCCGTCGATACAGAAACCTTTCTTCCGCTGATCAACAACGTGCTCTTCATTGTTCGCGCAGATAAAACCCCAATCGACTGTGTGCGAGATGCGCTCGCTCTCGTGGGAGAAAAAGTTGTCGGGATCGTACTTAACGATGCTAAGACCGTGAAGTACAGGGATTACTACTACAGTTATCAAAGCACCCGCTCCCCAGAGGGAAGCGAGATTTAGTGAGTGTTGCTCATGGTAAGGCTCTTCAATCGATATCTGCCGCTGAGAGTCTTCATCTTTGTGGGCATAGACGCGTTATCTCTCATGGCGATTACGACGCTATGCCTGCTTGCGGCGACAAACTGGGTAACCGCACGATCCATACAAGGCGTGCTGCTTATCCTTAGCACGGGAGGTCTTTGTGTGACTGCGCTGTATTTTTTCGACCTCTACGATCTTGACCTGACGCGCTATAGTCGTGACATTATCAGCGGAACGATGCGAGCGGTCGGTGCCGGCGCACTCTTTCTGGCACCATTGTCTCTCCTTTTCGGCCATATGGGATTGAAAGCACGGTATCTCGAAGCCGGTCTGGTCATTGCTCTCCTCGTGGTTTGTTCCTATCGTATTGGTTACGACTTTGTCGCGTCGCACATTCCGAACGGGGAACGGATACTCCTCATCGGCGAAGGACGTGTCATCAATTCACTTGCACGAAAGGTTCGCGAACAAAGCTGCCTGCCGCTTCACCTTGTGGCTGTCATGTCTTCCGCAAAGGCGTCGGACGCCTTTGGCTGTACCACGGATCGAAATGCGGAGCTCGATAATCTGATCGCCTCGTTCCGTCCTGCACGCATCGCCATCGATCGATCTCTTGAAAGCGACGTCATCTCTCCAGCACATCTTATTCAATTGCGGCAGCGTGGGATAAGAATCGAAGACGCGGCCGCCCTCTACGAAGCGATGACGGCACGTGTTCCGGTAGAGATGTTGCAGGCACCGAACTTTGCATTTGGTCCAGGATTCTGCTTCGCACCCTGGCGTGCCGCAGTTCATCGCGCCATCGATTGCATGGCTGCAATCCTGCTCCTTCTGCTGACCTGGCCGTTGTTCCTGCTCATTACTTTGTGGGTCAAGCTGGATTCGAAGGGGCCAGCATTTTATAAACAGGAGCGAGTTGGCCTGCATAACAAGCTCTTTTACGTGATCAAGTTTCGTTCGATGCGCACCGACGCAGAGACGGCGTCTGGTCCTGTATGGGCTCAGCAGAAAGACAGTCGCATTACACGATGCGGTCGCATTCTTCGAACCCTGCGGCTCGATGAACTGCCGCAGTTCTGGAATGTCCTTCGTGGAGACATGAGCCTCGTCGGTCCACGTCCTGAACGAGACCACTTCGTCAATATGCTGCGTGTGGAGATCCCATTTTATGATCTGCGTCACAGCGTGCGTCCAGGCATCACCGGATGGGCACAGGTCTGTGCGCCCTACGGAGCAAGCATCGAAGAATCTCTAGCGAAGGTAGAGTATGACCTTTTCTATCTCAAGAATAAATCCATATTCTTCGATGCTTTCATTCTTGTTAGAACCGCAAAGGTGTGTCTTCTCGGAAAAGGTTCGCGTTGAGAGAAGCGGCCGCCATCTATGCGTACATTTTTCTTGGTCTCGCGCTTTTGTGCGTGGGACAGCAGTTATTGCTAGCCTTCGTAGGTATTGCCGGGCGTTCGCGTCTTAGCCAGATAACGCCCGCCGACCCAAAAGTACGCTTTGCTGTCTTTGTTCCCGCGCACAATGAATCCGCAGGCATCCTACCCACTCTAACTAGCCTCAAGGCCTTGAATTACCCGTCCGAACTCTATTCCATCATCGTCATCGCAGATAACTGTACGGACGACACAGCGGCTCTTGCTTCAAACGAACATGCAGATGTCTGGATTCGCGAGGATTCCAATCTTCGCGGCAAGGGGCACGCTCTCGCCTGGGCCTTTCCGCAGCTCGACATCTCACGCTATGATGCAGCGGTTGTGATCGATGCCGACACTCAGGCCGCGCCACATCTACTTGCCCGGCTCAACCATGCTATTCAAGCATCAGTCGGGAGCTCTCGCCCCGAAGCTTACCAGGTACGCTATGAGTTTGCCGGAGACGAGTGCGCACAGCCATGGCTACACCTGTTGAGTGTGGCTTCGAAGGCATCTGAGAACTCCTTCGTCTATCGCTCCCGAGAGATCCTTGGTCTCGCTAATCTTCTACAGGGCAATGGTTTTTGCTTGCCTGCAGTGGTGCTAGCGAACGTACCGTGGACGGCGAATTCTATCGTCGAGGATGCGGAGTACGCGATAGAGCTTTGCCTTGCTGGAATCGACTGCCGTTACCTCGATGACGTACAGGTCGTGTCTCGAATCGCGACCAACGGAGTCGACTCCGCACCGCAGAAGGTGCGCTGGTCCAAGGGGATGTTTTTCCTGATACGCAGGCGGGTTCCACAACTACTTTGGCAAACGCTTCGCCTCCGTCGGTTCCAATTGGCAGAGGTCGCTTTCATGTTGCTTACTATAAGCCGCCTGACTACCCTTTACTTCTTGCTTGCTGGTGGAGTTGTCGCGCTAGCCGCACCCGCTCGCGACCGGCTGTCACTAGGGGTTCTGCTGCTGACCGCCCTGTTCGGGCAGATTTTATATGGGCTTCTGGTCGTTTGCGCATCATCGGATCAATCGCAATCCTGGAATAATATTTGGCTTTTGCCCCGTTACGTCGCACACATCGCATCTGCGCATCTGCGATCCATCGCGTCCCTTCGGTCGAAAGAATGGACCAGGACGGTTCGATAGACTATGCACGAAATCCTCCAACCCTCAGATCTCTTCACTGAACCAGAGTTGCCCTATATCTCCGTGGTCATCCCTGTGCGTTGCGAGTTGGCAGGACTCAGTCTCCTGCTGCCCGAGCTAATGAATCAGGACTATCCAGCCCACCGCTGGGAGATTATTGTTGCGGATGGCGAATCGACCGATCGAACGCCGGAGCTTGTCCGTCAGTTTGCCCAGAACGCAAGTATTCCCATCCGGCTTTTGCGGAATAAAGGCATTCGAAGCAGCGCCGGCCGCAACGTCGGCATTCTTGCAGCGCAGGGCGACATCATCGTCTTTATCGACGGACACTGCAGAGTGCCGAGCCGCTCTCTGCTCTCGAAGACTGCGCAGATATTCAGAGAGACAGGCGCGGATTGTCTCTGCCGTCCGCAGCCACTTGGCGGCTCGCCAGCACACCCGATGAGCGGATATATCGCTGAGATTCGCCGCTCAACCTTTGGCCATGGCCGCGGCTCCATGATCTATAACGTAGACTTTGCAGGGTTTGTCGATCCACGAAGCTCAGGTGCAAGTTATCGTCGCTCTGTTTTCGAGCAAATAGGCCTTTATGACGAATGTTTCGACGCCTGTGAGGACGTCGAATTGAACGCAAGGGTGGCGCAATACGGCATGCAGGCGTACACCGACCCAAGCCTCGCGATTGAATATCAAGCTCGAAACAGTTTTTTCGCTCTGGCAAAGCAGATGATGCGTTATGGACGCGGTCGGCTACGACTCGCAAGAAAACACCATGGAGAGCGCAGTCTGAGCAGCCTGGCTCCATTTGTACTTTGCCTATCTTTTGTCGCTCCGCTTTTGCTTATGACGAATGGCCTATTGATGCGAATCTCGATGATTCCAGCGTTGCTCTATATGGCGGCGGTGCTGGTGGCGACCTTGCAGCTGGTCGTACGAACGCGCCGTATTCAGTTAGCCTGGGGTCTTATTATTTACCCTTTGATTCATTTGAGTTTGGGTGCAGGCATGCTGATGGAGGCGGCCTCACTGTGCTTGCGTGCTCCGCATGGCTGGGTCAGCCGGCAGGAAATCGAGTAGTCCACCGCACTAAGATCGAAGCGCAGTGAAGAGGTGCCACAGTGGTGATAAATGCAGTGCGGTCCGTGCTACATGCAGGCGTCCAGCTTCATTCGTCAGAACCGTATTGTCGATTGCAACCCGGGGAACGGCCATTGCCTCCATCGTCTGATCAACTCCGCCGTGCTTTGTGGTGAAGGCGTGACTGTAGCCTGCTTCGTGCGCCAGCAACATGACACTCTGGTTGTAAGCGCCATTTGGATATGAGAGATAGCGCGGGGAAGCGCCTAGCTTTGCGGCAATCAGATCACGCGAGTCCCATAATTCGCGCTCGATGACGGCCCTGCTCTCGACATTGAGCGTCGCGTGATTTGCCGTATGTGAGCCGATCTCGATGCCACCCGCAGCCATCGTCTTCACTTCCTTCCATGTCATTAGCTGTTCTGCGGGTGCCCGCTCCATGCCGTAGACAATTTCAAGATGTCGCGCAAGGGAAAGCTTGGCTGTCATGGGGATGGTCTTGGTGAAGCTGCGCCAGTCAGAGCTTTCAGATTGACGGTCGGCTTTTCCCCATGTTCCAAGGTGCTGAAGAAATGAAGGTATGCAATGTTTTGCGGTACAGAGATCGTAGATGCGAGTGAAACGCTCCTCTGGCAGCATTGCAGAGCTCCCCACCAAAGAACTGCAGATAAAAACAGTGGCTGGAACCTGATGTTTGACAAGGAGCGGAAAGGCATGCTGAAAAGTATCTCTCCAACCATCGTCGAACGTAAGGGCAATCTTTTGCACATTCGTAGAGGAGTTACGGTCGCTGAGTAGATGGTTGAGACTGACGATTTCAAAATTGTTTTTTAAATAAATGAGCAGATCTTCAAATGCGGTTGTAGAGAGCACCATGTGTTCGTCATAGGCGTCCTGGCACTCTGCTAAGGGTAAAACGCGGTGCAATGTAAGAATCAAGCCGTTTTGCCGACGTTGAAAGTTGCCTGCCAATGCAAGGGTCCCGGTATAGAGGAGTGTGTTCGCGAATCCTTTTTTAAGCTTTGGGTGCATGGTCTAAGTTGAATCTCTTGGCCTATGAAATGGCGTGGATTGCCGAACACAGTGCACTTCAGCCACCAACTTCCTAGCAGGAATCGCAGTTGATCCTTCGGAAAGCAGAAATCTCAGCTCAACAGTAAAAATATTTGTGACTCATGAATTAAGGCCGCTGAATTGCACTGTATCAAGGTAGAGGAGTTCCCCTTGATGCATCGCGGCAGCAATTTATCCACAGCAGATATAGAGGGCGGCAGCCTTCTCTTTCTGATTGACGAGATGACCAGCATTACAGCCGGCGGCACTGAGCGGCAGCTGATCCAGATGATTCAGATCGCTCGGACTTGCGGATGGACGCCCCAGGTCTGCGTGATGCGAAATAGCGCATGGTTTTCAGAGGAGATCGCAGGATGCTCTGTCAAGATGCTCGATTGGGACAACCTAGCGTCGCTTCACTCTCCAGGTTGTTGCCTGCGCGCAGTGCGATGGATGCGGCAACAGAAATTCGATGCCATGCAGACGATCTTTCCTGAATCCAACCTGGTCGGACCATGGTTGGCGAAGCTTGCAGGAATCCCTGTGGTCCTTGGCACCCGGCGCAATCTCAGTCCTGAAATCACCTCCAGCTTTCATTTTCCTGCTCTGCTTCGGCGCCTTACCAACTATTTGACAGCCGGCATTCTGGTAAATTCGGAGGCGGTTTTACGTCGTACACATTCGATCGAGCGCGCACCCTTCCGAAAGCTCTTCGTGATTCACAACGGTATTGATCTTCAGAAAATCTCTCCTCCCCCGGAGTTACGTGCACAGATGCGTCGTGAGCTTGGCCTGAGTGACGACGACCTACTTGTGGGCAACCTCTCTGGCCTTCGCCCAATCAAGGGCATCGACACGTTTATAGATGCGGCGGTGCTCGCACGAAAAACGTCCGAGCGGCTTCGCTTTATCGTTGTGGGTGAAGGCGAATTCCGAACCGAAGCAGAAGCGCTCATTGAACGCAAGGGATTGAGGGGAATCTTCACCGTCGCAGGGCCGGCTGTCGATGTTCTACCGCATCTCGCCGCGATGGATATTGCCGTTCTATGCTCCAGGGCGGAAGGATTCTCAAATTCCCTCCTGGAATATATGGCTACAGGCCTGGCCATCGTGGCTACCGACGTTGGAGGAAACCGTGAAGCACTCGGCGGTAGTGGACTTCTCATTGCTCCAAATGATCCAGCGGCGCTTGCTCGAGCAATCCTATCGCTTCGGGAAAGCCATCACCGCGAGGTTTTGGGTAAAGCCGCAAAGCATGCTGTAAAGCGATTCGATCTTCCCATCGCGCAAGCAAAAACGGCTTCAATCTATCGGAAACTCCTCTCCCCGCGAGTCACGAAGTGTAACGGGTATTTGATCGAGCATGGTCGTCCAGATTCGCAACCTCTATTTGTCACAAATTCTTCTGATCTCTCTCTTATTTCAAATTTCAAAATTATTGATCCCAAGGAAAGCAGGTAATCGTGGCTGCTTCAATTCTCTCTCCTGAACCCGTTGAATTGTCCTTCCCCCTTCTCTCAGAAGCGCTCTTTGAGGAGCGCGCCGCTAAAGTCGGCGTCATTGGACTAGGCTATGTGGGCCTTCCGCTCGCCATCCTGTTCGCCAAAACCGGTTTCCCGGTTACTGGCTTTGACGTGGACCGCAAGAAAATCGACACCCTGAATGCCGGCGGCTCTTACATTCAACGTATCGGCTGGGAAGAGATTGCAGGGCTTCGCGAGCAGGGCTTTCTCGCCACCGCCGACTTCAGTGCGATCACGAACATGGATGCGGTCATCATTTGTGTGCCGACCCCTCTTGACGAACATCGCGGACCCGACATGACTTACATCGAGCGTACCGCCAAGTCACTCGCTCCTCATCTCCGTGCCGGCCAGCTCATTGTTCTCGAGAGCACCACTTATCCCGGGACGACCGAGGAAGTACTCATTCCACTCCTCGAAAAGGGGGCTCCTGGTGGCGTGCAATGCTACCGTGATGGACGTGACGAACAGCTTTGTTTTCATGTCGCATACTCACCGGAGCGGGAAGATCCTGGCAACGTATTGGTCGACCGCGCTGACATTCCCAAGGTCGTTGGGGCACCTACGCAAAGAACGCGCACTCTCGCTTCGGCGCTTTATCAATCGATCTTTCACCGGATTGTGCCAGTGTCGAGTGCTGCAGCCGCAGAGATGACGAAGCTTCTCGAGAACGTCTATCGTTGCGTGAACATCGCACTTGTCAATGAGCTCAAGATGTTATGCCAGCGTATCAATCTCGACATCTGGGAGATTATCGGTGCGGCGGCAACGAAACCCTTCGGCTTTCAGGCCTTTTACCCCGGACCCGGGCTCGGCGGCCACTGTATTCCGATCGATCCTTTTTATCTCTCCTGGAAGGCAAAGGAAGTAGACTTTGCAACGCGTTTTATCGAACTAGCTGGCGAGATCAATACAGAGATGCCGTACTACGTCGTTGATTCTGTCGCCACTGCGCTCAACGAGCGTAGTAAGTCGGTCAAGGGCAGCAATATCCTCGTGCTGGGCCTTGCCTATAAAAAGGACATCGACGACCTGCGCGAAAGCCCGTCACTCACTCTGATTGAGTTGCTCAAACGACGCGGAGCGGATGTCTCTTATAACGATCCCTACTTCCCAACTGTAGGCCATGGCCGCCACTATGCTCTCAACATGGTCAGTCAGCCCCTGGACAATCTTGCTCAATATGATTGTGTACTTATTGCCACCGATCATACCGAGTACGACTACGAGCGAATTGTCCGTGAGTCACAGCTTGTCGTCGATACCCGGAATGCCACCGTTGGCCTTGATCGTTCGAATGTTTGTCTGACCTAACATCCTGCCTTGACTGACGGAAGTAAACCATGGCTTCTTCGATGCAAAGCCGCAATGCAGTTCTCAAGGGAGACAAAGTGAAATCCAAATCCATTTTGATAACAGGCGTAGCTGGGTTTATTGGCTCGTCGATCGCGAGATATCTCGTCAGGGACGGACAAGACGTTCGTGGACTCGATAACCTTTCCACTGGCAATCTTGACAACATTAAAGAGATTGCACATCACGTAGACTTTCACCGAGTTGATCTGCAAGATCTCGATGCTCTATGCCGCCTTTGTGAAGGCGTGGAAGTTATCTTCCACGAGGGAGCACTGCCCTCCGTACCCAAATCGGTGCTTGACCCGCTCACAAGTCACAAGTCAAACATCGATGGCACATTGAATCTGCTGCTCGCTGCAAAGGAGCGCGGCGTTCGTCGGGTAGTTTACGCCGCGTCTTCTTCGGCCTATGGCAACTCGCTCACCCTTCCGAAGCATGAGCGAATGACTCCAGCGCCGATCTCACCCTACGCCGTGCAAAAGCTCAACGGGGAGCAGTACATGCAGAGCTTCCAGAAAGTTTACGGATTTGAAACCGTATGCTTGCGTTATTTCAACGTCTTCGGACCGTTCCAGGCCGCAGACTCTCCGTATTCGGGTGTGATTGCAAAATTTATCACCAGCATGCTCGATGGTGTAGCTCCAACGATTTGTGGTGATGGAATCCAGAGTCGCGACTTTACCTACATCAGCAACGTGGTTCACGCAAACATGTGCGCGGCATCGGCCTCAGCTGAAACAGTCTCTGGCAAGGTCTACAACGTCGCCCTGGGGTCTCGGGCAACCCTGCTCGAGATCTACGGCATGCTTGCCGAGATCATTGGCTTCAAGGATGCACCTCAGTTTGCTCCTGCACGGATTGGGGATGTCGATCACTCACTCGCTGATATTACTGCGGCGTCGACTGATCTTGGCTATACGCCGAAGGTCTCGGTTATGGAAGGATTGATCGAAACAGTCGCCTGGTATCGTTCGCAGCGTTCTTCTGCGGAGATGGCAACCCGCTTGCCTGAAGTCGCTGTGCCATCGGCCGAATTTGCACACATTGGCGTTTGATCTTGTCTGCCTGCCGTAAAGGGAAGCAACTATGGGTATCACGAGTAACCCGACATTCCGTCCAACTCCGAACTTGCCATTCGCTACGGTGCATGTCCAGTTCCTGCATTCTGCTGCTTTCAATGGATACGCAGTTGCGATCGTGCAGGGTGAAGAATCGTTGACGTACTCCGAGCTCTTACAGAGGTCGCTCGCATTCGCCTCTGTGTGTGCGGCAGCAGGGGTCAAGAAAGGAACATTAGTGTCCCTGGATGCGGGTAGGTCCATCGATACTGTAGTCGGTATTCTCGGCATACTCTTCGCAGGCGGCGTTTACGTCCCAATCCAACGATGCGATGCTGGATCCGCAGCGCTGCTGACCCGGCACAACATCCGCTTTTTGGTCTCTGGGAACCAGGAGCCTTTATTTGGCGCAGATCTCTGCATCCTCTCCGTTGAGAAACTTACTTTCCGACGTCCCATTCAGATCTTCGATTTGCCGGGTGAGGCGTGTGGACTGGATGATCCGGCATATATACTTTTCACTTCCGGCTCTACAGGTGCTCGCAAGGGAGTCATCATCCCTCATCGTGGTATCCTTCGTCTCGTCAATGACCAGAATTTTATTTCGATGGCCCGCAGCGAGTGTACGCTCCTGCATTCTCCGCTTACCTTTGATGCATCAACTCTTGAAATCTGGGCGGTGCTCCTACGCGGTGGGACATTGGTTCTTGCACCCGATCGCCCCCTGGCTGTAGAAGATTTTCGCAATCTTGTATTGCAGCACAACGTCACTACGCTCTGGCTAACAGCGGGACTCTTCCACTTTGTCGCGCAACATAATATCGAGACATTCGGCCCACTGAGACAACTTGTTGTTGGTGGTGATGTAATTCATGCCGATCTGTTCGCGGCAGTAAAGCGACGTTTCCCGCGCCTTCGTCTCGTTAACGGATATGGGCCTACAGAGAACACCACCTTTACGACCTGCTATGTGGCGACCGAAGGCTTTTGTGAGGGCAAGGTTCCCATCGGTGAGCCGATCAATGGAACGACATTGGTCATTCTCGACGATGCAGGAGTGCCGGTCTCGGAAGGAACGCCTGGGGAACTCGCGACGGGCGGCGCAGGTGTTGCGCTTGGCTATCTTGACGACGATGCGCTCACGGCGAAGCGCTTTCTACCCGATTTCTCGTGCTCCGATGAAAGTGCACGCCTTTATCTGACAGGCGATATAGTCCGGCGCAATGAAGACGGACAGCTGGAGTTTCTAGGACGTAAAGACAGCGAAGTGAAGATTGCCGGTCAACGGATTCAATTGGATGAAGTTGAGCACGTGATCCTTAGCTACGAGCGAGTGAGCGCATGTGCCACACTTTCAGTCGATCTGGCAGCGGACAAATTTCTCGTCGCTTTCATCGTATGGCGGAACGGAGAAGACGAGGAATCCCTTCGGATTTTGATGAAGAGCGCACTTATGCCAGCCGCCATCCCACGTGCCCTTAGGTCAGTCGAATCGCTTCCACTCACCGATAATGGAAAGATTGACCGCGCGGAACTTCGGAGACAATTTCTACGCAGTACCCCCGCAAAACTTGCTCCAAAGGCTATTGCCGACAGCGATACGAGCATGCAATGGCTGCGGGCCACTGAACGAATTTGGTCCGCTATTTTGCATCGTCAGATTATCGATCCTCAAGCGAACTTCTTCGATTTAGGGGGGGACTCGCTTGGACTGATCTGCATGCAAGCTGAACTCCAGAGGCTTTCTCCTCGTGCACCCTCGCTTGTAGAACTCTTCTCATTACCCAACGTCAAGAGTATTGCGGACTATATGAATGCGGTCGCGGCTTCGAAGGAAACGGGACTTTCTGATCATTCGCAACAACTCTCTCTCGATGGTGAGCTTGGTGTGGCAGGGAGATTTATATGAGCGAGGCTCCCAAGGACAGTATTGCGATCATTGGTTTAGCTGGAAGGTTTCCGGGTGCAGAAAGCGCGCGTGCTCTGTGGGAAGACCTTTGCGAAGGCCATGAAGCAATTCGTCGTATGAGTGACGAAGAACTCGAAGACAGCATTCCTGCAGCAACTCGGGCGGCGTCACACTACGTCTCCGCGCGTGCACTTCTGGATGACGTCGATCAGTTTGACGCCGACCTATTCCGCTTCCTTCCTCGCGAAGCGGAGCTCACCGACCCGCAGCAGCGTGTCTTGCTAGAGCAGGCGTGGGCCGCGATGGAAGATGCCGGCTATGCTCCCCGGCAGTGCCGCCAACGCGTTGGGGTCTTCGCAGGTTGCAGCATTAATACCTATCTCCTCGCGTACCTCGCGAACGATCCCAAGTTTGCACGTGAATTCGTTGAATCCTATCAGGTGGGCGCTTTCTCAGCGTTGATCGGGAATGGCCAGGATTTCCTTGCTACCCGTATTAGTTACAAACTCAACCTGCGTGGCCCAGCCATGACAGTTCAGTCGGCTTGCTCTACATCCTTGCTTGCCGTGGCCCAGGCATGTGGAGCTCTACGAGCGGGACAAACCGACCTAGCCATCGCAGGTGGCGTATCGATTTCGTTTCCGCAGAAGCGCGGATATCTCTACCAACCCGGCGGCATGGTGTCGCCTGATGGTCACTGCCGGCCGTTTGATGCAGATGCGTCTGGAACCGTGTTTGGTGCAGGTGCCGGAGCAGTCGTGCTCAAGCGTGCATCTGAGGCGATTGCAGACGGAGACTACATCTATGCTCTGATTTGCGGTGTCGGTGTAAGTAATGACGGCTCCGAAAAAGTTGGCTATGCAGCGCCCAGTACTGAAGGGCAGGCAGCCGCGATTGAGATGGCGCATCTGGACGCGAAGGTAAATGCGGAGACGATTGATTATGTGGAGTGCCACGGCACCGGCACTCCTCTCGGAGACCCAATTGAAGTCGAGGCGCTTGATCGAGTTTTTCGCAGATCGACAGACCGTAGGCAGTTCTGCACACTCGGTTCAATCAAGGGAAACATCGGCCATCTTGACTCCGCTGCCGGCGTCACGGGTCTTATCAAGACGGCCTTCGCGCTCGACAGGCAAATGCTGCCGGGAACGAAACACTTTCGTTCGCCGAATCCAAGACTCAAGCTCGATACAGGCCCGTTCCGCATAACATCTGAGACAAAACCATGGCTGCGATCTGATAAGGCCCGACGAGCGGGGGTGAGCGCTTTCGGGGTGGGAGGCACCAATGTACATCTTGTGTTGCAGGAGGCTCCTATCCGCACCACAGCACCTTCGCGGCGGGCATCCCAATTGCTGATCTTCTCTGCTCTCAGCGATAAGGCTGTCGCCGAGTCGGTCAGTCGCCTCCGCACTGCCCTGCAGCAGCAGGAGTTTTCGTTCGCCGATACCGCATTCACGCTGGCCACAGGTCGAGAGGATTTCCCGTTCCGCGCCTCGATCGTCGCAAAAACTGCAGCAGATTTCATCTCTGATTGTTCGAATGTATCAATAGTGAAGCGGCAAAATAGCGCTGCGTCTAAAGACATCGCCTTTCTCTTCCCTGGCCAAGGCTCCCAGTATTCTGGCATGGGCGCCGGCCTCTATCAATCAGAGCCCAAATATCAAAGTGCGGTTGACCTGTGTGACGACCTGCTTTTGCCAAAGCTCGGTCTGCACATACGCGATTTTCTGCTTGGTGCGCGCGCGGATACCGCGACCGAAGATCGTCTGCGCCCGACTAGACTTGCTCAGCCTGCGCTATTCGTCACTTCTTACGCAGCCGCACAGATGTGGATGAACTGGGGCATCAAGCCTGCCGCCATGTTGGGTCATAGCCTCGGAGAACTGGTTGCTGCATGTCTTGCCGGGGTCATGCAACTCGATGAAGCGCTTACCGCAATTGCAGCGCGTGGCGCCCTCATGGATGCCCTCCCCTGCGGTGGCATGCTTGCTGTTCATGCCCCGCTTAGTCAGTTGGAGAAATACCTCGAAGAATGTCCTGAAATCGATGTCGCTGCTGAGAATGCCCCCACCAGTGTCGTCCTCAGCGGCCCTTCAGATCGCATCGCTGAGCTATGTAATCATCTGGAAAAAGAAAACATTGCCGTGCAGAAGCTGAAGACCTCTCATGCATTCCACTCCTCGATGGTGGATAACGTGGTCGCTCCGCTCGAAGCCATCTTTGCCGGATTTGAACTTCGCGCTCCGGAGGTGCCCATAGCCTCCACTGTCACCGGTGAGTGGCTCACTCCAGAGCAAGCAAGCTCACCGACCTATTGGGCGCGTCACTGTCGCGAAAGAGTTCGATTTTCACAGGCACTCAACTGTCTGCTTACTACAAAGCCGGCTGCACTACTGGAGTGCGGAGCTGGGAATACTCTCTCCAATCTGGCCCGGCGACAATCCCCGAAAGACATTCTCTTTGGCTCGACACTTCCGTCGTTGCAGGAAGCAACGACCGACAGCGAGCGCATGCAAGTCACGCTGGGCGAGCTTTGGAAGCTAGGTGTCCCCGTCGACTGGCAAAGCTTCTATGCCACGGAGGCTCGATGCCGCGTTCCATTACCGTCCTACGCTTTTCAGCGGCAGCGCTTCTGGCCTGAAGCAACTACAGTGATTCGACAAACTCCAACGGAACAGCCGATTCAAAACTTTGAACTACCTAGCGAGATCATTATGCCTACGCTCTGCGAGAAACCAACTCTGGATGCTACTGTCGATCGCCTTCCGTGTCTCACCCATGATGTTATGCAGATCCTGCAGGCCTTGTCCGGATTGCAATTAAGCGAAGTCGACGAGGATAGCTCCTTTCTGGAGCTTGGGCTCGATTCTCTCTTTCTGACTCAGCTTGCTACGGAGTTGCAGAAGAAACAAGGTGTTGGCGTTTCCTTTCGGCAACTGCTGAACGAACTCTCCTCGCCAAGGAAAGTTGCGGAGTACCTGGATACAAAGCTGCCCGCGGAAAAGACAGCAACACCTATTTCCGTCGCCGCCGCAGGAATTCCGTCCGCTCCGGTCGTGCTGTCGCGGAGTTCGTCGGATACGATGATTCCGCCCGCTACTCCATTCGCTGCTTCAAGCGTAGGCAGCAACGCTGCGATGCTGATGCAACAACAAATTAATGCGATGTCGGATCTTTTCCGCCTGCAGATGCAGGCGATGGGCAGTATGCCTGAACAGAACGTGAACGTTACAACGTCGATGCAGTCGCAGTTGGCTTCACCTTCAACCACCACCGCTGCTCCATTAGCTACACCGGTTCCTTCAAGTGCGGAAGCAATTGTAGAGCTGAAGACTTCACCGCGCATGAAGCAGTCGCAGAACGCCGCTTCCACCGCTGTAACACCAGCGCAAATGAAATTCGTCGATGACCTGATAGCCCGATACTGCAAGCGCACTATTGGTTCCAAGAGCTACACACAGCAACATCGCGGAGTCTTAGCCGATCCACGCGCTGTTAATGGCTTCCACAAAGAATGGAAGGAGATGACCTATGGATTGGTTGTCGAGCGCGCAAAGGGATCGAAGCTCTGGGATATCGATGGTAATGAATATATCGATTTGGTCAATGGTTTTGGACCAAGCATGTTTGGCCACGGACCGCAGTTTGTTATCGATGCCTTGAAGGAACAGATCGATGCATGCTTTGCGGTAGGTCCACAGAGCCCCCTCGCCGGAGATACCGCCAGGCTCATCGCAGAGATTACCAATAGCGAGCGGGTTACCTTCTGCAATACAGGATCCGAGGCGGTCATGGCAGCTATGCGCCTTGCGCGTACCGTTACAGGTCGTGACAAAGTGGTCTTCTTTGCTGGCGATTATCATGGCCAATTCGACGAAGTTTTGGTTCGTGGTATTCGGCGAAATGGCCAGCCGGTCTCCCTGCCCGGCGCGCCCGGCATTCCCTCCGAAAGTGTCGGCAATATCGTTGTACTAGAGTATGGGGAACAGATTGCGCTCGACTACCTGCGCGAGCATGCAGTCGAGCTTGCCGCAGTCATCGTAGAGCCCGTGCAGAGCCGTCACCCCAATCTGCAACCGCGCGCCTTTCTGGAAGAGGTTCGTCGCATCACAGAAGACTCCGGCACAGCGTTTATCTTTGATGAGGTCGTTACCGGCTTCCGAGTTCGACCAGGGGGCGCGCAGGAGTATTTCGGTGTCCAAGCCGATATGGCTACCTATGGAAAGGTGGCCGGAGGTGGGATGCCGATTGGCATTCTCGCAGGTAAGGCACGCTTTATGGATGCTCTCGACGGCGGCCAGTGGCAGTTTGGTGATGCGTCTCTTCCTGAGGTCGGCATGACCTTCTTTGCAGGCACCTTCGTCCGTCACCCGCTCGCTCTCGCAGCAACGCATGCGACTCTTCTGCACATCCGCGATGGTGGCGAACAGCTTTACCAAACACTTAATCGCTCTTCGGAGGAGCTTGCCGAAAAAGCTAACCAACTCTTTGCGGAGCTCGGCGTTCCTTTCACGCTCGAGCAGTGCGGCAGCATTCTCTATCTTGCGATTGCGCCTGAAATTCGGAATACCGGACTTCTCTTTGCCCTTCTTCGCGAGCGTGGAGTTTATGCGATGGAACACTTTCCGCTCTATATGACAACCGCGCATACTGCAAAGGATATGGCCCAGGTTCTAGTCGTATTGCGCGAAAGCATCCTCGATCTGCAGTCGGTTGGCTTTCTGCCAAAAAATACGACAACAGCTTCGACTGATCCCAATCTCGCACCCTTGACCGAGCCGCAGATGGAAATTCTTCTAGCCGCACAGATGGGCGATGAAGAGAATTGTGCCTTCAACGAGTCATGTAGTCTTCATCTCGAAGGCTCGCTTGACACGTCTGTTTTCGAGGCCAGTTGGAGAGCGCTCGTTCATCGTCACGATGCCCTCAGGTTGACTCTCGAGGGCACTCCCGGTATCCAGAGGATCAACCGCTCGATAGACATTCCTCTCGATCAAATCGATTTCAGCAAATTCGATCAAAAGAGCGCGGACGCAGCGCTAACGCTTCTTCTCAAAACCGACGCTGCGACGCCCTTCAATCTTTACCAAGGTCCGCTTGTGCGCGCGCGGCTCATCCACCTTCCAGACGGGAAATATGATTTTGTCTTCACCGCCCACCACATCATCTGCGACGGATGGTCGATCAATATCATCATCAGCGAACTCGCCGCCATCTACTCCGCCACAAAAGAGCACGTCATCTTGGAACTCTCCAAACCAGTTTCGTTTCTCGACTATGCCCGAAACACTCGTGAATCCATTGATTCCACAATACAAAACGCTCAAGCTTACTGGATGGAGACATTTCGGGAACTACCGATACCGCTCGAACTCCCCAAAAATCGAACCACGGTTAGCGAGCGTACTTTTAGCGGAGACACTTTGCTTCTTGAGTGGCCGCCGGAGTTTACAGCGAGGTTGCGAAAGGGCGGGGGCGCCATGGGTTGCACACTCTTCGTGACACTCCTTGGTGTCTGGCAAATGCTGCTGATGCGCTTGGCCACCCAGCGTGAGGCGGTCGTCCTCATTCCCTCCGCTGCGCAATCGCAGCTTGATGAAAACACACTCGCCGGCCACTGTGTGCATCTCTTGCCTATTCGCGGAGAAGCTGCTGCTACAGAGACCGCCGCCAGCTTCCTCGGTGCTCTCAAGCAACGGGTCCTCGATGCCTACGAACATCAGGAGCTTACCTTCGGCTCGCTTGTTCACCTTCTCAATATCCCGCGCCAGCTAGGTCGGCTGCCATTGAGTGAGATTCAGTTCAACCTCGAGAAGCAAGCTACGGGCACAGAGTTTGCCGGGCTCCGGAGTTCCTGGCATGCCAACGCGAAGACCTCGGTCAATTTTGACCTCTTTCTCAATATCGTAGATACGCCGAGCGGCCTTCGCCTGGAGTGCGACTTCAACAGCACCTCTTACAGCAAACAGACGATCCAGCACTGGCTGGGTTGCTACCGCGAAATGCTGGAAGGTGTGCTACGGGATCCACAGACAAAGATCAACGATCTCTGTCTTCTTGATAGTGCGGAGCAGACACGTCAACTCGCTTTCAACAACCCAGCCGGTCTCCGCATCGCTCCCGTCATTACTGTGATCGATCAGCTTCGCAAACAAGTGTCGGAAACTCCAGAGGCCATTGCTGTGGAGTTCTATGGCCAGAAGCGGAGTTATGCTGATCTGTTCTCTAGCTCGTCTCAGCTCGCAAAACGGCTCGTTGCTCGCAATATTGGGAAAGGTGATCTGGTAGGAATCTACCTGGATCGCTCCATCGAGATGGTCACTGCCATGATAGGCATTCTGCAATCTGGCGCGGCGTATGTTCCTCTAGACCCGGTTTACCCGAAGGAACGCATCGCTTCCATCTGCAACGATACCTCGATGAGACTTCTTCTAACTTGCGATGAGAATGCAGCAGTTCTCAATGGCGCCGCACCTGAACTTCTTGTCGTCGACGAAGACGAAAGCGTCGATGGGACGATTGATTTGCCTCTCCTTTCTCCGCAAGATGCTGCATATGTCATCTTTACTTCCGGATCAACTGGCAAACCGAAGGGCGTACAGATCACCCATGGCAACCTCATCAACACTCTTGCAGGAGTGGCAGAGATCATCGGTTTCGACGGTACGGCGCGTCTGCTTGCCGTCACTACGCTCTCGTTTGACATCGCAGCAGTCGAACTACTCATGCCACTTACCTGCGGAGCGACGGTTATTATCGCTCAGCGCGATGATGTATCCGACGGGTCGAGGCTCTCCACACTGCTGCGAGCCAGCAGGAGCAACATCATGCAGGCCACACCTATCACCTGGCGTATGCTGCTCGCCTCCAATCCTCCTCCGATGCCAGACCTGACAATGCTCTGTGGAGGCGAGGGTTGGGATCGTGCTCTAGCTGACTCCCTGCTCAACATGGGTGGTTCACTATGGAACATGTATGGACCCACGGAGACCACGATCTGGTCCGCTTATCAGCGGGTACTCAACGATGATCGTGCCGTCGGCATTCAACAAAGTCTTCCGAATCAGAGGATCTACATCCTGGATGCGAACCAGCAGCCTGTACCGGATGGTGTCGCGGGGGAACTTTATATCTCAGGCGAAGGTGTTGGCACCGGCTACTATCGCCAACCTGAGCTTACCGCCTCTCGTTTCGTCGATGATGTCTTTTCTGCGCGCCCAGGCTCGCGGATGTATCGCACTGGAGACAAAGTACGTCGCCGGGAAGATGGCACCGTGGAGTTTAGCGGACGCTTCGACGATCAGATCAAACTTCGCGGTTTCCGCATTGAGCCCGGCGAGATCGAATCAGCAATGCGTGCATTACCAGGTGTTGATCAGGCTTTCGTGGTTCTCCGCAACGACCGCTCTGGTTCTCCACGACTTGTTGCCTACACTACCCATAACTCGGAGCTCCCTACGGATACAGGCGCTATGCAGCAGACGTTGAGTGCCACATTGCCTGAGTACATGGTTCCAGCCATGATTGTGCCGATGGCGGAGCTTCCATTGACAGCTAATAACAAAGTGGATCGCAAACGGCTGCCTGAGCCCGACTTCACCGCCACGATTGTGGCTAACATGTTTGTTGAACCGCAGACACCGAAACAGAAGCAGCTTGCCAGTATTTGGTGCAAGGTTCTTTCCCTCGATCGAGTGAGCATTCAGCAGCCTCTTCTCTCGCTTGGTGCCGATTCTTTGCACATTTTCCAGATCGCGGCCCGAGCGCAGCAGGCCGGCCTCTCCGTCACTGCTCGCCAACTCATGAAGCTTAAGACTGTGGAGGCCGTCTGCAGCACTCTCGGCGAGACGGAAACGGTTGCTCCCCAGGTAACGATATCGGCGGCTACCTCCATTGGCATGCAACGTGCTTCCAGAGATCAGTATCGGCTGGTGCGCACTGAGCAGATGGAATCCTGCGAACGGGCATAGCTTCTCATCTCCGGAGTTCAAGCAATGAGTGCAGGACTGGATTTTGATGTTGATACACAGATGTACTCCTTCCCGGCGGCTCCGTTGCAGGAGCGAATCTGGAGACTCAATGAGGTCGGTGGGGTTAATCCCGCATGGAATGTGGCGGTACGCTTCAAACTCATCGGGACTCTCTCGGTCCCGCGTTTTCAGCAAGCACTCAACCATGTCGTCGCCCGAACCGAGATCCTGCGTACACACTTCGCCTTTGCCAATGGTGAAATAAATCAGCTCGTGGCCGAGTCGCTCGCCGTAACCCTTTACTTCGAGGATTGCAGCAACTCGATCGACTTTGAGGCTGACCTCGATCGCATCTCACGGGAGGAAGCCGAAAAGCCGATTTCGATGCAGCGCAGTCCCTTGTTGCGCGTTGGGCTCGTCCGCCGCGATTCGGAAATTCACTATCTGTTGGTTACCGCGCATCATGCGATCATGGATGGCGTTTCGATCGGTCTCCTTTCGGACTCATTGCTGGCAGCGTACGAAGGTTTGGAATTGCTGAATACACAGCAAGCCGAGATTGAACCCCCATTGCAGTTCGCCGATTACACGCTTTGGCTGAAAGAGAAGCGTCAGAGTTCCGCATACCAGGCGCACGCTGCCTACTGGTTGCACAGTCTCGAAGGAGTATCTGCTGCTGATGGGTCTTCGTTGGTGGAAAAGACCTCCACAGCGGGGGCGCACATCGAATCTCTTCTCCTACCTCGCGCACTTACTGACGCCGCGCGGAAACTCTGTCAGCGATTGGATGTTACCTTCTCGCAGTTGTCACTTACCGTTTTCGCCTGTGCGGCTGGCAAGCTCGATACAATTATTGGAATTCCAGTCGCATCTAGGCCCGAGGTGCAGCTTGAGACGATGATCGGTCCTTTCGTCAACTACCTGCCGCTAAAGCTCACGTCAAAAAATTGCAGCAATTTCGAGCAGATCCTGGCGGTTCACGCTGAGATTTTACGTGAAGCTCTAGAGCACAGCGAGTTCCGCTACGAAGACATACTTCAGGCTCAAGGGCTGGTGAATCAATCCCTCTTTAACACCGTCTTCATTTGTCAACGTGACTTTGTCCACTCACGTAAAACACAGAGCATCGAGTTATCCGCCATCCCGTCCGTCAGTCCGGGCGCGCTGCATGAGCTTACGGTATTTCTCGTGGAACGCAGCGATGGGTGGCGGCTCTCTTGTGAAACCGATGGGAGCTACACGCCTACTGTGGCGCTTGGGCTCCTGCACCATTATCAGAGGGTTTTGAAGACCGTATGTGAGAATCCTCTGGCTTCACTGTCGTCGCTGACAAACCCCACGCTGCCGTCAATGGAAATCCCAACAGACAAAGGACATCAAATTTCATTTCCACTCAGCGCGACCCAGGAACGCTACTGGGCTCTAAACCGCATCGACCCTGGCAGTAATCGACTCAATCTACATATCCGGTATGCGGTCGAAGGCTCTTTTGAGCCTGTCATATTCAAAGAAGCTCTGCACACACTGGCCGCGAGACACGATGCTTTGCGGACAGTTTTCGTCGAACAGAACGGTAGCGTACGGCAGCACGTCAGTAGCTGCATTGATATCCCGCTTCACATTCACCCCGATAATAGAATGATTGACGCGGAAGCTGTCCTCAATCTCTTCGACCAGGAAAAGCAATTTCCGTTCGACCTCGAACGGGGTCCTCTTTGGAGTGTCCTCGTCGTCGTCTCTGGTGATCGCAGCTTCTTCGCCCTCACACTCTCACACATGATCAGCGACGGTTGGTCCTGTGGCATTCTGATGCGCGAACTCCTTGTGGCCTATGACGCAATCACAGCCGGGCGAGCTCCCGAATTCACCGACCTCACAGGCTCCTTCGGCGAGGCGGCTGTCAGGAACACGGACTTGAACCCGAGTATTGAGGAGCGCGTTGCCTATTGGGACGAAATCCTTGGCGAGCGATCACCCCATCTGAATCTGCCAACAGACGCAATCCATGAAGACTCTGTCTCTGCCGTCACTGCGACAAGACACATTGATCCCGTGCTCTCCGTCACCATTACACAGATTGCAAGAGATTACGGCGTCACAGTGGCCAGTGTTTATGCAGCCGGCTATCGTGCTCTGTTGCTAAAATACACCGGATTATCCACTCTTCTTATCGCGATGCCCATTGCGAACCGAGCTCCGGGAACTGAAACAATCGTAGGTCCCTTTGCCGATTCACTGCTGCTACGTTCCTCAGTCGGCACCACGTTTGAAGCTGCCCTTCAGACCACGCAAAATTCATTACTCTCTGCAGTGGAGCACACCTTATCCCTCCAGCAACTAATGGAGCGGTTGCGGCATAGTAATGCTGAGCGAGGGGCTGCCGTTTCGATCGGCTTCATGTATCAAGAAGCGTTTGTTCGCGATCTCACCGGCGATCACTTGACATTGCTTGCTATGGAAAATCATCTTGCCGACTTCAGCTTCGACTGGCATCTGGCGGTCATCGACCGCGGTGGCAAGGTCGATGTGGAGTTCACAGCCACAGATACGTCGATGAGTCAGCATTTGGCAGCACTTATTCTTGAGGACTTCGAACTCTCTCTTTCCTGCTATGTACTCGCTCCACGCAAGCAACTCCTCAAGGTCGCAGGCCTGACCGAGCGGGTCAAACAGATCTGTGAAGAGGCCCAAGCAAAAAGGCGAAATGTGGTTCCAGCACTTCCGTCAATTCAAACAGAAATGCCCGTTGCGTCGCCGGAAAAAGTAGCGGAGATGGTACACATCTGGCAGGAGCTCTTTGGCCGAAAGCAGATTACCGGAAGCGATAACTTCTTCTCTCTCGGCGGACACTCCCTCCTCCTCGCACGTCTCCAGGCTGCCCTCGAAAAAAAGTTCGGCTATCGTATCTTTGCGGCCGATATCTTCGCCGCCCCGACGTGCGAGCTGCTCGTTTACCGTATGAATCGTGATCTTCGTAGCGACTCCTCTCCACTTACCCGAATCATCCCGATTCAACCAGAAGGTACAGATAATCCACTTTTCGTTATCTCGCAAAGCATGATTGTGCGTGAGTTTGCGAGACAACTCGGTCCCAGTCAACCAACCTTCACTATCCAATTCGCGCAAGAGGATGTAGAGCGACTTGGACTGCATGCTTCCATGCAGCAGATCGCGGCACTCTACATAGAGCACCTGCGTGCAGCCCGGACCACCGGTCCATATCGTCTTGGCGGTTGGTGTATTTCTGGGTGGGTTGCATACGAGATGGCGCAACAGCTACGCGCGGCGGGGGAAGATGTCGAACTGCTGCTCATTCTCGATGCATGGGCGCCAAACTTCTGGCGGGACATGCGTGGATTAGCAAAGGTATTCGGACGTACTTCTTACTACACACATAGGCTTTTCTATGAAACTCGGCAAGTATTTACCAGCAACGCTGTCGAAGCTAGTCTATGGTCTCGATTTGCTCCGCTTCGACAAAGCATTCGGCGCACTTTTGGCGCCGCTCTCAAACGCATGATCGGTCAGTCGGGGACTGTAGCCATCTCCCAAACGCCACTTGATCAGATGATGGACGCTGCAGCCGCTACTTACCGGCCGATACCGTATTCCGACGAGAGAACTTTGGTTTTCAGAAGCGCGGAGCAGCCTCGCGGAGGAACACTTCCCAGCCATATGGGATGGAAGAACTATCTTCGACCCGGCGTCGAAATCATTCCTCTTCCTGGCGATCACACAGGCATGTTCTCTGGTCCGGGCGCAACGAAGATGGCGGAGTGCGTGAGACGCAAGCTTCGTAAGAGTTCCAGTTCAAGCTCTCATGCGGCTTCTTCGGGAAAGAAACCCTCAACCGATTTGCTGAATGCACCGTTGTGCCTCTGATCGTTGGTATCGCCATTTTGTTTGGCTCTGCAGTCACTGGAAGCTTACTCTTCCGCTCTCCTTCAACGCGTCTGGTCCGCACTCTTCTCATCGGCATGCTGCTCGCCACTCTTGTGCAAATATTTGCGCAAGGACTGTACTGGCAGCTAATTCCGCTTTGCCTACTTTCCGTACTTGCACCTATTTACGCATGGAACTCCTCGAGATCCCTCGCTGCGCGCATCTCCTTCGCAATCGTCGCCGTATTGCTCCTTGGGAGTACGGTGACTAGTTCGCTTCTGCTGCCCCTATTCCGTCTACCCACTACTACGGGTCCGTATCCAGTTGGAACACGCATCCTTCATTTCGTAGATCCTTCCCGGCCAGACACGGGTCACCGGCTCAAGAGTGGGCATCGCGAACTCATGGTGCAGGCGTGGTACCCCATTGACGCATCTCAGGCCCATGGTTCGCTGGAGGCGTATCGGCGGCCGAGCGAGGTTACTCTCCTCTCCTCTTACATGACGGTTATTCGAACTCACTCTTTCTCCAATGCACCTATTGCAGCCAGCACCCATGAGTATCCGGTGATTCTCTTCAATCCAGCCTGGAAAGGGCCGCGTACCGAATGTGAATACTTGATGGAAGACCTCGCCAGCCATGGCTTCGTTGTCTTCAGTATTGACCATACTTACAATTCGGGCCCAGTCGCCTTTCCTGACGGCACTCGCATCGTCTCCGCGCTCGGTCCGGAAATTGACGATTTCGCCGGTCGTAAATTCGAAGATGAACAAAAGCAGGGAGACGATGAGGTTAGGCTGCAGGCGCAGGACAACAGCTTTGTGCTCGATGGACTGATGAACCGCAAAATCTCAGGCATCGACCGATGGTACAAGCCACTTAACCTGGACCAGGTCGGCGTTGTTGGCCACTCATTTGGCGGAAGCGTAGCTTTACAGACTGCCTATTCCGACCCGCGTGTAGTTTCCGCAATCAATATGGATGGCTGGGTTTTCGGTGACCCGGCCCATATTATTCTTCGTAAGCCGACCATGCAGATGAACGAACAGATTGCTTGGCCAACTCCCGAACAGCTTAGCAAAGGTGGCCGAGAGTTTAAGATTTACTGGCAGTTCAGCGCCGCCGATGCACGATTTCGGCAGGACTCAATCGCCGCAAGTGGTGGATACAGTCTCACTATTGAAGGTAGTCGCCACATGGACTTCGCTGACCGTTCTCTGTACTCGCCCATCAAGAGATGGACAGACTCCGGTACTATCACACCTCAGCGTGCCCACCAGATCGTCTGCCGTTACGCCAACGCCTTCTTCGCACGAACTCTGCTCAACGAGGTTCAGCCGCTGCTTGAACAGCAAAACTTGGGTGACAAAAATGTAGCGTTCGCCAAGTTCAGCTCGCGAGCGCCGAATTAATGGAAAAAGCTGGATTTCCTTCGCAGTCGACTGCCACTACCGCAATCGCTTCTTGCGATGGGGATATATCGTGTAGTCGCCATCTTCGGGTGAACAGCGCGTCGCTTCGATATTGGAGATGAGCCGCTCCTTGATCGCGACCTCTACATCAAATGACCCAGGAGGAACATTCAATCCAGTCCCTTCACCCGTCAACAACGCCTCCTTGCGTGTCCAGCAAACGAAAGAAGCCTCGTCTCCAGCCCTCTCTTTGATACGCTGCAAGCTGCCCCTGCTCGTTATTGGAGAATTGCATCTCCGCGACTGCTTGCTCAATCGGCCTAACCTGCTCAACATCCACCCCCACTGGTGTATGAACAACGGCGACCATCGCATGAGAAGAAGTATGACTTAAAGAGAAATGTAACTCACTGGATGGATAGATCAGCACAAGTTTCCCGAATGCCGTTGTTCCTATCGCAATCCCCCGGGAGCACATCTTAATACCCCCAGCAAGTGCCGCATCATACGATGACAGATCACATACTTCAATCTGCCTATTGAAAATAAATAAGCGAGCAATGCCGATCTCTTCCTGGCTCAACGTGCTTAGATCTAGCCCCGCTTGTGGAGTCGATGGCTGCCTCCACAACCAGACGTGACATGCATGCGCGGTCATAACGAAGGCTCTGTAGTCAGACCCCGCCAGTGGAAATCCTTCATCTTCACTCGATCCGAGCCATTTATTTCGATCAACTCCGATCGTGCTCCTGTCGTTCCGCAGAATGCCGCCAGTACTCATAACGCTTTCCTTGAATCTTGACGTTCCGTCGCAACGATATTTGGAAACCGTCTCCGACATGCTTAAACGTACGAAATCCTCAATAAGGTGAATCCCCGAATTTATGTGGAAATTTTTGCCAGGATGACATCAAAGTTTACCGAAATCGCCTCTCTCATAACTCAGCTATCAGCTGGGGACCCTTACTGTTCTCGCTTTAAGTAACATTTCGTTTGAGCGCTCAAGTGCGTTCTTTAAATAAGGAATTGCGGCACTTCCCCTCTGAATTTCCAATTGGTAATCAAAGTCCGCTTGATACTCAGTAATGGCAAAATTATTACATCAAAGATTTTTATTTGGGCTCAATTTGCGAACAAAAATAAAGAACTCCAACAACAATGTAACTCTTATCAGCAATCAATTGCTGACGGTTTACCTAGCAATCCAAGTAACCAATAAGACGATCTCTTCTGAAGAATAATTAGGTTACTCAAGTAGGAAAATAGCGCGAGTAGGTCTTGGCGACCGAGTACCTTGGATTGCCTAAAGAGTGCCTAAATTACTCAAAAAAAAAGACTTGACGCCCCTCCTGACACGGTCGATAATCGCGGCTGTCAGGTTAGCTTGCGTTTTAGTTAGCAATCTCTTTTGTAAGAGCTTCGCAACTGGAAATCTGTTTTTTTGCTCGACTTATAGAAATTTTGGGAACAGTAAGCAGAGTATCGGACAACATTTTTGTCATCTTATTTGAGCACGTCAAGTGTAGGCAGTCAGCTAGCAAGTATGAGCTTCAGTTCGACCTCAATACCTCAATGTCGCAACTTTAATATGGGTAGAAATTACGTACCGGCAAAAGAGAAGCGTCGCGAGGAATCGCTAAGAACTCCACGACAGTTCAGCCATATTGAAATGCTTTTCAGCCTTATTTCTCAGGAGAAGTCCACATGAAATCATGCACGGATGTCATCTTGATAGCATCCCACAGAAGCCTGCTAGACCAACTTCGTCGGTGCTGTTCCTTCATGCCTGCCACAATCCACGCTGCGGAATCTGTGTCTGACGCCCTGCGCCTCTACGATCGGGAGAATATAAGGCCCCATCTTCTTCTCCTGGATAGCAGCAGTTCGCACTTCGAAACGATGAAGAAAATTGCGGCGCTTCAACAGATCGGTGAAGAGGTACCCATTGCGCTCCTGATTGAGGATCAACCAGCCTCAGCACTCGAAGAAGCGAGGAGTGCCGGCGTTACTCACTTCCTGATGAAGCCGCTCGAACAGGGTCAGGTAGAGTCGCTTCTTTCCTCATTGGATGAGCGTATTCGGAAAGCTCCGACTGACCTGCGGAATGGCACCCATCCACATGTTACGCGATTCAGCGATGGCAATTTCTTTCTTGCGGGGTCACCTGCGATGCTCGAAATACTTCGTCAAATCGAACGTATTGCTCCGCCGGATGTCCCTGTTCTCATTACCGGAGAAAGTGGCGTGGGCAAAGAGATGGTGGCGCGTATGCTGCATCTCCGATCTCGACGCGCTGGCAAGAACCTGCTGAAGCTCAATTGTGCCGCTCTTCCCGCGGACCTACTCGAAAGTGAGCTATTCGGCTACGAAGCCGGAGCATTTACAGGTGCGGTCAAGGCCAAGCCCGGCAAGTTTGAGCAATGCGATGGGGGCACGATCCTCCTAGATGAGATTGGCGAGATGAGTGCCGCTCTCCAGGCGAAACTCCTACACGTTCTGCAGGACGGCTCTTTTTCGCGCTTGGGTTCACGTGTTGAGACCAAGGTTAATGTTCGCATCATCGCAGCTACAAACATCGATATGGAACAGGCTCTCTCGGAGCGCAGGTTCCGCGAAGATCTTTTCTACCGGCTCAACGCCTTTGTCATCGAGGTGCCCCCGCTACGGGAACGTCGGGTCGAAATACCATATCTGTTACGCGATATGACACGAGCACTAGCGGCCACTCACCAGGTAGAGCCTATCGAGTTTTCCTCGCAATTGATTTCGGCGGCGCTCGAGTATCAATGGCCCGGCAATCTCCGTGAACTTTGCAACTTCGTCAAGCGGCACCTCATCATGCGCGATGAATCCATGGCCCTCGTAGATCTGCAACATAAAACCTCGTCGCGATACCTGAGCCTCACCCGCAGTTCCCCGTCTAAGTCCGTTGACTACAGCGGTGGTCTCAAAGCTGCAAGCCGTTGCGCAAAAGATGAAGCCGAGACGATGATGCTTCGCTCCGTGCTTGAAGAGGCTAACTGGAATCGCCGTATTGCCGCAGAGCGACTCCAGATCAGTTACAAGGCCCTTCTTTATAAGATCCGGCAGTACCGCCTCGACGCTCCAGATGCCTTTGTGGCGCATAGAAACGTGGAAATTACGACATCTGTACAAAACAAACTTGTCGCAACCTAGACTGATACAGCTTGTTAGACATTGCTGAGATCTCGTCTGAAAAAGTTTGGTACGACACGTGCCTAACTCAGGTTGCGGGGTGATCTATGAAGAATAGCTCGAATCGAAGAAGAACGCGAGCTCAGTTCCTCGTTCTTGGTGTGATCTGTCTGCTTCCGCTAAGCAGCATCTGGATTCAGTTACCGCAAGCAATTACTCTTGCTGGGCTAGGCATTTTCTGTTTGTTTGGAAGTTTCGGAAACAAGTGGCTGTTCTGCGCCAAAGTCGACACTCTCAAAAGTTCTGGAGGATTGGATCCGAGGATTCCAACGCCGAACACCTGGTCCGCGACCGATGTCATCACTCAGATCGCTATCCCGACCCCGGTTACATCTACATCGCAGCAATCCGCCATTACGAACGCATTCAGTATCGATCTCGAAGACTACTTTCATACCGAAGTCGCCTGCAAAGTTGTCCACCAAGGTGCCTGGGATGCGATGCCCTCATGCATCGAGCGCAGCACAATGGAGTTACTCGATATTCTCGATCGCACCAATACGCGCGCTACGATCTTCGTTCTCGGCTGGGTCGCCCGCAAACAACCGAACCTGGTACGGCACATTCAAGACCGTGGTCACGAGGTAGCCTGTCATAGTGATCGTCATCGGCGAGTCCATACGCTCACGCCCGCAGAGTTTTTTGAAGACACTCGTGTAGCGCGTGAGGCCATTCAGGACGCGGGGGGCAAAGTCATTCGGGGCTATCGTGCTCCTTCATTTTCCATCACCGAGGGCACTGAGTGGGCGTTCGAAATTCTCGCAGACCTTGGCTTTACCTACGATTCGAGCGTATATCCGGTCTACCATCCCACTTATGGGAATCCGAAGGCGATGCGTTTCCCCTATTACGTTGCAGACTGTCGGCTCCTGGAGATCCCAGTTGCGACGTGGCGCGTATGTAGCATTAACCTGCCGGTTGGCGGTGGCGCGTATCTTCGTGTGCTGCCCGAACTATATATTCGCGCTGGACTTCGCGCTATCAATGAGATCGATCGTGAGCCAGCGATGCTATATGTTCATCCTTGGGAGATCGATCCCATCCAGCCACGTCTGAAGCTCAATACGACCTCACAGCTTCGTCAGACCATCGGCCTTAATACGATGGCAGCCAAGCTCGAACGTCTTCTGGTGGCCCAGCCCTTTGCTCCAATCGAGCAAGTTTATGCGCATCTGATCCCGCAGTGGCACACCGCACTTGTGCAAGCTTCACCATTTGAAGCTGTTGAGGTGCATGCGTAATGTCCACAACCGCGTTACTCCCATTTTCATCGAAGGCCCGCGATGTCCTTAACCATGTAGAGTCCAGGGTAATTCGCAATGTTATTTATCCTCTTTGGGCTTGTCGAGACCACCCGCATTACGCGAAGTTCCGTTTGCAATGTGAACGTCAACAGTTCTACAGCGAGAGCGAGCTTCGTGACCATCAGAACCGGTTACTCCGTCAACAACTTTTGCATGCGTATACGAATGTTCCCTACTACAAGGCGCGTTTCGATGCTTTGCAGCTTAGTCCTCTTGAAATCGAAGGTGTAGATGATTTGCGCCATCTGCCTGTGCTCACGAAACGTGACATACAGGAGAACGGCCAACATCTTCTCGCACAGAATATTCCCGAGAGTGCGCGCTCACGAAACAGGACAGGTGGTTCCACCGGTAGTCCGCTCCAGTTCTGGGTTGATAAGGCGCGCTTCGATCTTCGGCGTGCCAGTACTGACCGGCATAACGCATGGGCTGGAGTTCGGCCTGGAGATCTTTGCGCCCAGCTCTGGGGTGCGGTTCTCGACACAGGGACGGTGCAACATATTGGTATGCCATGGCGTCAACGCCTTCTCTACCGGCAGATTGCTATGAATACGGCTTCCGTTTCCGAGGAAGATCTGTTCCGTTATGTTTGCGTCCTGCGTCGCTATCGTCCCAAGGCTCTCATCGCGTACGCACAATCCGCCGTCATGTTCGCCGAGTTCTGTGTGGCTCACAATATCCGTGACATCCAGTTTCAATCCATCATTACGACTGCGGAAGTACTTTACGATCATCAGCGGGCGGTGATTGAAGATACCTTTGGTGGGAAAATATTCAATCGTTACGGGTGTCGCGAGTTGTCCGTCATCGCGAGCGAGTGCGAGCACCATACAGGTTTGCATATAAACGGCGACAGTCTGTTCGTAGAGATTGATCCCCGTTCCAATATGCCTCCAGGACACGGCAGGCTTCTGGTCACCGACCTCATGAATCGCAGTATGCCGCTCCTCCGCTATGAGATCGGCGATGACGCAAGCTGGGCCGTAGGTCCACCATGTCCTTGCGGTCGTCATCTGCCACGCATTGCGCGCATCGAAGGTCGCACAACCGACTTTCTACAGCTTCCCAGTGGCCTGAAGATCTCTGGGCCGGCACTTACTCTTGTCCATGCTGATATGGCGGAGATCCGGCAGATTCAGTATGTGCAGGAGAGCGAACGCAACGTCAAACTCCGCATCGTGCCTAACCGTACGTATTCTTCAGAGACGAAGACCGAAGTTCTCCGGCGCCTCCAACCTTATTTCAAAGGTGACTTTACTCTCGATATTCAACTTGTCGATCGCATAGATAAAGAATCTTCAGGCAAATATAGATTCGTGAAGAACAAACTTATCTCATCGCCAGGCGAAACCCACTCCGGGAGCGCGAGATGAGTTGGCTGCACACTCGATTCGTGCTTCCTTTTGCAGAGCCTGAGCGCTACTCTGGGCTTACCGGCCGTCTCAACAGCCTCCGTGCCTTCGACGCGATGTCACCCGACGCACAACGTGAAGAGCAGCACAGGCGCCTGATGACGCTTATGCAGCGCGCCTATCGGAGTACTCCATACTATCGGCACGCCTTCGAAGAGACCGGCCTACGTCCTGAAGACTGGAAACCCGGCCTCCCTCTGCCTTTACCTCTACTCTCAAAGGCTACTCTCCGCGATCACGGCGAAGAACTTCTGTCCAGAGACTATCCCATCGATGCGCTGCAAACCGCGCAGACCGGTGGAACCACAGGACCGCCAGTTCGCATCTGGCGCGACTTGGAATCTCTTCGCGACAAGGTCGCCATGCAGATTCATCTCGAGAAACGTATCGGTTACGCGCCGGGAAATTCCGTACTTATGATCTGGGGAGCGGACCGTGACCTCGAACTGAACCCAAGCTGGAAGTGGAAGCTCTATCAACAGACACTTATGCGCCAGCACGCTGCACCGGTAGGCAACATGAACGAAGCTGTATTCGCTCGTTTTTATCAGAAACTGCAGCAATATAAGCCAAGGGTTATCTATGGTTATTCGGGCTGTGTTGCGCGTTTCGCAGAGTACGTCGAGCAACAGAAAGGCGGTTATCGATCGCCTGCAACCATTATCGTTACCGCTGAACCGCTTACTGAGATTGATCGTGCCATTATTGAACGCGTCTTTGGCACACGGGTTAATGAATTTTATGGTGCACGCGATATCGGCATGGTTGCCTCGCAGTGTACTCATGGGGGATCCCTGCACTTCCATCCCGCCGCTTCCTACACTGAGTTAGTTCCCGAGGGAATCACACCAGAAGGTCCCATCTACCGGCTTGTAATCACCGACCTTCTCAATGCAGCATCTCCACTGATCCGGTATGACACCGCCGACTGTGTCCTGCTCGAAGATGATCCATGCCCCTGCGGAAGTTGGCATCCGGTAGTCCGAAAGATTGTCGGCCGGTCTCTCGACAATTTTACCCTCAGCGACGGCACCAAGATTCCCGGAGTTTCTCTCACCATTCAGGTCGGCAAGATGAAGGATACGCTCAAACTCGTCACCGGAATTCAGTTCGTTCAGAAGGAGTTCGATCTTATCCAGCTTCGCTTTTCTGCCCGCGGCGATGAACATTCCATCGCACGTGAGTTGAAGCTTCTCTGTGAATGCTCAGCCAAGCTTTTCCCACCTGGCATGCGGTGGGTTCATACCCGTGTTCCCGCAATTGAACGTGAGGCTTCCGGCAAGCTACGCTTCACCATCTCCGAAGTACAGGCAATTTGAGTAAAAAATAGGGAGAGGCGAGGTCGCCTCTCCCTTATCTTTATGTTACTACTTGGGGCAGGAGAGTGGCTTCCCATTTGCTGTCACGCTGACTGCCTGGTGATCGCCCTCGCATTGCAGGCTGGGCGTGCCAGATAATCCGGTGAAGTTAAGGTTTGTACAAGCGGCTCCGCCACACCGTGCATAGATGGTGCTTGAGCCGCTAAACGTACCACTCATATTCAAATTGGACGCACCGTCGTACCCACCATAGAAAAGATACAGGCCAGGAGCGTTGGTGAACTGATTGCCAGAGAAGGTAATTCCCGATCCGTCTGCACCATCGAGTGAGAATCCACCATTCAGAGTTGTCGCTCCAGCCTGCACCAGAGTGATTTTATTCCCAGTAATCGAGGCTGTCTCAGAGCCGACAGTATCGGTAAAACGGATGCCTTGCGCCTGACACGGACCTGCGGTCACACGAATCGTGTTGTTTGCGATCGTCACGTTGGTCGGCATGATAGACGGAGCATACGCCTTTATGCGTATACCGTAGGTTCCGTCGATCTCGCATCCGTCAGGGTTGTGGCCCGGATCATGAACACTCGCGGAGTCCTCAATGTCGAGCACGTTGTCATGGAGATTCACGTTGGATCCCTCGATCTCAAATCCGCGTGTAGCTCCCGTGAAGCTATTGCCGTAGGCCTCCGAGTTATTGCCGCCTAGGAAGATACCGTACCCGGCTACATATTGCTGAGGCCCGAGTCTGCCCTTGTTGTTGTATGCAAGCAGTGCTCCCTGCGAAAGGATGCATCCCTGTGGCGAGCCATTGCAAGTCACATCATGGACGACGTCCTTCACATTTGTACCCACCGTCGATCCGCCGTAGTCAAGCCGAATCGGATAGCCGAAGAACTGGTCCCGGTTAGATACAACCGTCACCGCATCGTTGATCACGATGTTATAGAACTGAGAGTTTCCCGGAGAATATTCCGAGTAAATCCCTTCGGCGTCCTGCCCAGAGATGTTGATCGTTACATCGTGAACAGTCTCGTTCGCCCTATTGTTACCCTGTCCAAACCGAATCGCGTGGGACGACGGTGCGGCAGCAGAACCCTGTGTAATCGTGCCGTTCATGATGACAGGATTCTTATGCGATCCTCCGCAAACTGAAGCCGCAAGGCCACTCAGTTGGGTATCCCAGCAATCGGCGGAGATCACGCCGTACTGAGCACGACTGTTATCGGAGGTCGCATACGTTACTGTATGGCCATTTAGATTGAGAGTTACATTATCCGCAGTGATACCAAAACAGGTACCCGCTGCCCGCACGTCGTTTTGCAGAACGTACGTAGTCCCCGCCTGGCTCAATCCCTGGCACGAAGTAATTGCCGTTCCAACCGGAGAAGGACCAGCTGGCACCACCGGGATGACCGGTGCAGTCGGGGTGACCGGTGCGGTCGGGGTGACCGGCGCAGTCGGGGTGACTGGCGCAGTCGGGGTGACCGGCGCGGTCGGGGTGACCGGCACAGTCGGGGTGACCGGCAAAGAAGGAGCAGACGCAACCGTTAACGTGAGAGTCCCGGCTGCGGTCGCGTTTGCCGCGTCCTTCACTCCAATGCCGATCGAATAAGTGCCTGCTACAGGGATTCCTGAGATCACGCCACCGGAAGATATGCTGAAGCCGCTGGGCAGACCCGTTCCTGACCAGGTATATGGGGGAGTTCCGCCGGTCGCCGCAAGAGGAGCTGAGTATGAAACCGTCGCGACCGCAGGCGGAAGCGCGGCCGTTGCAATCTGAAGGGGAATCATGGCAGTGAGCATACCTGAATATTTGGTTGTCGAGCCATCCGAATTCCTAATTGCGACAGGATATGTTCCTGCTCCTAGCCGTTGTATGAGCGAGGTAATGTGCGTGCTGCTGACCACCTGAGTAAACGGAGTCGCTATCCCGTTCACAATGACCTGGGCTCCGGCAGAAAATCCGCTTCCCACAATGTCCACTGTTGTCAGCGTATTTGCCGCGAAGGTGCTTGGCGAAACTGCGGAGATGAACTCCGTGGCCGCCATGGCAGCGGTCACCGTCAATGCGCCGGAGTATTGGATCGAGGTGCCGTCCGAGTTGAGCAACCGTACCGAGTACGACCCGGCTGCCAGTGCTGGTAAATCTGCTACCGCAGTTGTTGAGTCGTTCACCGTAGTACTGATCGCGCGCTGGCTGCCTACATATACCAATGCATCCTTGGGAATTTGTGTTCCGTGCACGAGGAGTGATGTTGCTGCATTCGCTGCTATCGTCGCAGGATCGATCGAAGTTATCCTCTCGGTCACTCCCGACACCGCTGCGGGATTGATGTATTGCAGTCGCAGGCCGCCACTGATAATCGAGCCGTCTGCCGTCTCGATGTCCACTGGATAAGTCCCTGCGGCCAGCGCTGGTGCTGCTGCGACGATGTTCTGATTGTCTTGCGGCGTCGTCGTTACAGGTATTGAATTAACACGCGCCCGGACCGACTGCCCCAGATGTGTTCCCTGGATCGTAACGTTCGCCGGCTGACCAGCCGTCACTACAGCAGGATTCAGCCCGCTGATCGTCGGAGGCGCGCTGCCGCCCATATAGGTATACGCGTTGTTCAGCGTTCGTTGGATTTTCAAACGGTCGTTCACCACCGCGACGGGCACGGTACCAATATTGCCGTCCGGAGGGGCGACGACGTTCAGCTGGGTATCGCTTACAAACGTCGTGTCCGCTTTTGTGCCGGACGCAAATGTCACATACGAATCGGTCGCGAAACCTGAGCCATTGACGACAACGGCGTTTCCACCGGTAGTCGGTCCCTGGGCGGGAGATACCTTGGTCAGCGCAGGATCCGCAATGCCAGGGAATCCCGAGCCACAGCCTATCGTCATGCAGCAAACAAGAGTTGCTGCACTCATTCCGACTATCAGTTTGGAAAAAGATCCGATCAAACCTGCCCGCACTACGCTTGTACTTCGAATCATGTACCTTCTCCTTCAACTACCGCAAGGCCACTTGCACAGATGTCTCTGCAAAAGCGGGCAACTGCTCAATGCCCGCAGTTTCGCGAGTCATCGAACACAGGAATATTCAGTTATGCAGGAACTTCCATCGGCAGAGGTAATCGAGGTTACTCGCGATAAGAAGAAAAATTACAGAAGCTAATCGATGGTGCATCACACTGGCCCGACGTCGGTGGTGCGCAACGCCATTGATTTAGAGGAGCAACTCTAGAAATAGCAAACCTTTTCAAGAAGCGCAATAAGAGATGTGCAATAATTTGCACACATAAATTGGCATCTATGAACTAAAACTTGCTTACGCGCCTTATCGTACGGTGCCTAAACAATCCAATAGATGGTCTACTGTACCGTCAAAACAGGAACTTCCTCGCCTTCTTCGCTCGCCAGTATCCACGCTGGCAGCGGCTTTCGAACTGCCAGCGAATTATCTGCTGCAACGCCGGTACGCGGTAGAAGGGTCAACGCCCCGGAGAGAGCTCCCAGAATGGACCAGGTTGACCGATAAAGATTATGGGCTGAATACCCGGTAAAGAACAAGGCTAAAAAGCATACGTTACAATAAGCCGGTAATTGCAGGACGATAGGATTAAATGCAAATTGCGGCAGTTTCTTCATCAGCCTGCGATTCGTCCCGATTACCCGGATGAGATAGCCGCTGAAGGTAAAGACTCCCAGAAAGCCCAACTCTCCCAGCAGTTGGAAGTAGAGCGAATGAGCTTTGAGCCAGTGCTTCGGACCAGGTCCGGGCCAGTAGAGCGAACCGTTTGCGACCGCGTAATTATCCGAACCTATGCCGGTTACTGGATTGTGCAGGAACATTTGCACACCGCCTTCCCACGAGAGCACACGGTTCTGATAGGAATCGTCATTCTTCAGATTCTCGACAGTCAAGTACCGCGCTTTGTACTGTTGTGGAAGAGCGATCCACGCGATCGGAAGCGCGATCACAAGCAGCGGAATAAAACGTAGATTGCGCTTGTTTTGCATGATCAGCATAAGCAGGACGAAAACGAGTGCCATTGCCGAAGTGCGTGATCCCGTAATCAATATTGTCAACGCACTACCAGCGAATACAGCGAAGCCTAGCAGGCGAAGATGTTTGCCGTTTCCCGTGCGCATGAGCAGAAACTCAAAAGGAAGCATGATCACCAGAGAAATTCCCAGTGTATTAGCGTCCCCTCCAGAGCTTGTCAATCCCGTCGCCCGCTCCACATTCATGTGGAACTCTCGGACGCCATTGAAATAGAGAATGAGCGATGTCATCGCAAGCCAGCCATTCAATGCCACCATCAAAGTGACAAATTGCTTGATGCGTTCTTCCGTCGTGAGGAGGGAGACGATCAGTATATGAAACACAACGATTTCGAAATACGCGATGCAGGCTGTGGCCGAATTTCCGGGCCAGAAGGCAAAAGGAATTGCCAGCACCATCGCCCCAAAGAACATCAGGAAGCTCTTTGTCTGAGGCGGAAAACGTAACTTATTGCCATGTGCGAAAAACGAAATGATTACCAGGAGCCCCAGCATTCGCTCCAGATGTAGTTTGCCTAGTATCGGATACAACTCGCCCGGTTGAATAACATAGACCGTCAGTAGAGCCAGAAGGCCAAACCAAGGCTGCTTCATGCCCTTGAACGCCAGGATCACGATCACGATCAAAATCAGGACCCACATGACACACCACCTTCATCGGAGAAAATCTCATTGACCCACAGCCGATGCGCATTCCATTGCACATCAAGTTCCACGTCAAGTATCCCAACCACTGGAAACATGCGAGGATCAATCGCAAATCTGCGATAAGTAATGGTCAAAGGAATGCAATGGTTAGAGTCAATCGGGCGTTTGTGCCGTGGAGGAGAACACCGCATGGCTATGCAGTATGCAAGTAGCACGCCAACATTGGAAGAGGAACCCGACTCCAGTTGGCCTGTTGCGGAGCATCCAAAGCCTTCTCCAAAACTCTATTCCGTCCGAAAGTTGATACTCGGCTCAGCCAGCCGCGTCATCTATTTGGGGCTGGTGACCTTCATCGGTCTCTTTCTTACCCCCTTCACGGTGCGTACTCTCGGCGCAGAGCAGTTTGGCCTTTGGGCGCTCGCTAACGCGTTCATCGGCTACTACAGTATTCTGGACCTGGGACTCTCCGGCGCCGTTTTCACCCACATGTCCCATGCTCTCGGCGCTCGTGATGCGCAGGCAGGAAGCCGCATCTATAGCACCGGACTGGTCATGTTCGCCGCCGCCGGCGGCATTGTTCTGATCATTACCTTGTTCCTGGCTGCGGTCATGCCGCAGATCTCGCACGCCCACAATATCGGGCTTATCCTGCTCATCTGTGGCACCCTCGCTGCCATCAGCTTTCCGATGCGCGCACCGTACGGTGTCCTAAACGCGGGTTCTCACTTCGAAGTCACCTCGTGGATCAACATCTTCGCAGCGGTCATCAGAACGGGTGCTACCGTTTATGTTCTTCTCCACGGCTATGGTGTTGTAGGCCTTGCGCTTGCGCAGCTATTTGCCTCTATTCCCGGCTACATTTGCGTGCTGATTGCTGTCCACATCAAATACCCATTTATTCGTTTTCACATCAGAAATGCTTGGGATCGCGTCACCGCCAGAAAGCTTTCGAAGTTTGCTCTCCCCGTCCTTGTTGGTCAGATTGCTGACCGGCTTCGGTTACAGAGCGATGCTCTTATCGTCTCGTTCGCCATTGGTCTTACTGCGGTAGCTCACTATAACGTCGCCACCACACTCGTGATGTACTACACCGATGGAGTTATGGCTCTCGTAGGCGTCATTACTCCTATCATTGCCATGCAGCACAGTGCGGGTGACTCGGCAGGTATGCTCCGCAGTTTCTTCGCCGGAACGCGGGCGTCGATCGTCATCGGCGCCTTTGCCGGTTTTGGCATCATTGCCATCGGTCATGCATTTATCGCACGTTGGATGGGCAATATATTCCTCGATGCCTACCCTGTCCTTATCCTGCTGACCGTCGCTATGTTCTTCGACCTCTGGCAATCCACCGGCGTCTCCTCTCTTTACGCCACCATGAACCAGAAGTCATACGCCAGGATCAACCTGCTCGAGGCAGGCATGAATGTCGTCCTCAGCTTTATGTTTGTACACCGCTATGGCATGCTCGGCGTCGCCATGGGCACGCTCATTCCCGGTATTTGCGTGCGAGCGGTCGTCCAACCCTGGATTGTTCAGAAGAAGCTCGGCATCTCCATGAAGCATTACCTGCTCAGCAGCGGTAGGACACTCCTCAAATGCTTTGTATGTCTCATCGCGCCAGGCTTCGTCGTCATGCGCTGGCTGCGTGCGGATTACCTCTCTATCCTGACGACCAGCCTATTGTGCCTCCTACTATTTGCGTTTCCCATGTGGATATGGGAGTTTCAGGGGGTTGGCTATCAGCGGGTCCGCGCAATGCTCCGTGGCCACCTCTTGAACATTTCTGGCGAGCCGACTTAAATGCTCATTCCCTGAACTTGAAAGGAACGTCCAGGTGGTTAGCTCTGCATCAATGCATCATGTCCATGGACGGTAGCGCAAGACCGTCATACAGCTTCAATAAGTTGGCTCTCTGCGTTGTGGGGGCGTACTCTCCACCTGTATTCGTTGCCGCTATCGCAAGGCTGGTTCGTAGCGCTGGCTGGTTCGCCACGGTGCGCATCATCTTGGCGAGCGACGAAGCATCGCTCGGCGGCACCAGCATCCCATTAACCCCGTTATGGATCAATGCCGGAACACCACCAACCTGGGTTGCGACAACCGGTACGCCCAGACACATCGCCTCGAGAATCGAGTTCGGCGTGCCTTCCGTAAGAGAAGGTTGCACCATGCAGTCCATCATCTTCAGCCAGTCGGCGCAATCGCCCTGAAACCCGGCAAAGTGAATGGATTGTTGGACTCCAAGCTGCGTCGCCAGTTGCTCCAGCGGCTCTCGCTCACGCCCATCCCCAACAATCAGGAGATATGGAGTTTGTCCTGGCGGCGTTGCCCTGCACACCTCCGCGAACGCAAGCAACAGAAAGCGGTGCCCCTTTTCCGCGCTTAAACGTCCAACCGATCCAAATAGAAACGCATCATTGGGGATAGCCAGGCTGTCACGGGTCGGACGTGCCTTGTTCGATTCTCGAACAAACGGAGGCAACATGGCATTCTCAATGACTAGTGGCGCGCTTCGCGATCCGCGCAGCTTACGCACCTGTTCGGCCTGTAGCCGTGACACGCATACCACGTTCTGGGCCCGCGCCAACGCCCGCCGTTCCAATTTTTCGTAAAGAACCACTCGAGCAGTCTCCGCAGTCCACCCTCGCAAAAATGCTACATGCTGCGTCTTTGAGTGCAATGACACCAAGTAGCCGAGAACATTTGCCTTGAATCCATGGGTACAAAGAAGCGCAATCTTTCGTTCCCGCAAAAATCTCGCGAGCTGCATTGCAATCCTCGGATGCATGCCGCCATCCAGGCAAATCGTTTTCAAGTGACGTCGTTCCGCCTCAAGCAGAATCTCCGGTTGGTTCGCGTCTTCATGAAATGAACCGACATGGATCTCATATGCAGAATCTTGGATATTCACAGCATGGTGCAGAATCTGCTTCTCCGGACCTCCAACGCCACTGCTTCCGATCAGGTGAAGAATCTGCGGTTTCGTGGGCCATCTGCTGCGAGAATCTTGCGATTGCGAACCGATCGGCTCAGCCAACAGGCAAGGCGCGTCTTTCTTGTCGGCGAGCGTTAAATTGCCATATTCGGCTGACCGTAACATCTTTCTGTCATTTCCTTTCTACCCTTTATAAGTGAAGATGGTCACCCAACTTCTAGATGAGGTACTAGCAATTACTCGACCATAACAACGCAGCAGTGATAGAACTCCGAATACTGTAGAGAAACGATCCGGCAAAGATGGCATTCATCTTGCTCTATGTGAGTAAGTCCGTCGTCAAAGTAGCTGGATTCGCAGACATCAACTGATTCATAAAACGATACGCTATCCCTCCAAAGGGAGCCGGGCCGGGTACCTTCATCCTCTGAGGAAAGGAGACCCGATGCGACAGTTCATAAAAAGCATCGCCTATTCGTCAAAAACCATCCGTGTGTTGGAACGGCTCGAAGAAGATCTGCCCTATCTCCGACAGTGGCACCGTATGCAGTACCAGCGCCACTTTGAGAAGGCCCTGAAATGGGAGCGCATCTTCAGCGGTGTCTATCCTGACTTTCGCACAGCGCAAAGCCATATCCCAAAAAATCTACTCGTGGGCTACGACAATCCAGAGACCGCGACGTTCCTCGGCCGTAAGTGCCAACTCCTTCCCTCAGAATATCCAGTTCTCTTCTGGCTTTCACGCCTGTTTCAAGACAATCATTCGATCTTCGACTTTGGTGGATACATCGGCATCCTCTACAACACCTACAGACAATTCAATATCTATCCGCAGAACCTGCAATGGACGGTCTACGATGTCCCCGCCGTCATCGCAGCGGGTCAGCAGATACTCGACAACGATCCCGACCCTTCACTGAAATTCACCTGCGATGTCGCCGACGCTGCATCCGCCAGCATCCTGCTCGCTGCCGGCTCGCTTCAGTACAGCGAACCCTCGATCGCAGAGATCCTCTCCGGCCTTCGTCAGATGCCGGAACATCTGCTCATTAATAAACTTCCGACAACGAAACTCCCCTCTTTCTTTACGCTGCAGAACATGGGTCCCGCAGTTTCCCCTTATAAAGTCGTGCGAAGAATTGAATTCGTACAATCCCTTGAAACCCTGGGCTACAGGCTTATCGACGGCTGGAAAAATCCTGATCTCAGTTGTTACATTCCATTTCACCCTGACCATGCAGTCGAAGAGTTCGACGGCTTCTACTTCGCTCGGCAAGTTTCTGCTTTGGCACTATAAGTGCAACACCTTGCATCGAAGAATCATTCACTCAGCGGTCAAAACACCGGTCCGGGGCCACCAACAGATCCATGTGGTTATCGTAAATTACTTCGAAGTATTGATTACCCTGGCCATTATTCAAAGTTTTTTGGAGGCCGTATGTCGTTGGACACCGCTACCCGCACCTTCGATGCTTCACAGGATTTCGCGAACCGCTTCGATATTTCTCCCTTTAAATTCAACCATCACATGTCCGAGCATGAGCTATTCTCCATGCCAGCAATCCGCAAACTTGTGCAGAGATTTGCCAACCTCACCGCACCCTCAGAGAAAGGACACGGCGTTCTGCGCGCAGAACGCCCCCAGGGCTATCTCTACATCAAGGGAACTGGCAATGTTGAGTGGCACTCCGGAGGCTTCGAGAAGAAGATGATGGACTCTTTCGATCATCTTGAAACCAGTGGCTGCCGTATTAAGCTCACTGATTTTAATCGCTACGACGAGTATGCCCAGCTTCTTGATGAATGGCTGGCGGATCTCAGTGAAGTCACCGGCATCGATATCCTCAAAGAGTTTCATGCTCCCATGGTTACCATGTTTATTTCCTCGCCGAACGAGGTCACACCCTACCACATTGACATGGAGACTAACTGCCTCCTCCAGCTTCATGGACAAAAGGTAGCCAATATCTACGATGGAAACGATCCCACAGTCGTCTCCCCCAGGAACCTCGAAGAATATTGGGATGGCAAGATCTACATCGATCGCAGCATGGCAAGCATTCCAGAGACCTTCGTAATCGGTCCGGGTGAAGGCGTTCATCAACCAGCATTCTTCCCGCATCTTATCGAGGTTCGCGACCACGTATCTGTCTCAGTCAGCTTCATCTTTCTACGTACCCGTTTTCCACGCGCAGAAATTAATCGCGTGAACTCCTACATCCGCAAAGCCGGCCTCGAGCCGTCGGCGCCGGGCAAGCGCCCTATCATCGACAAGCTTAAGTGCTCCACCATGAGAAATGCCCTTGCGCTCAAGCGGACGATCAAAGGCTCTTGATCCGAATTGTGCAGTCGTTGTAGATATCGTGGTAGGTGCTGCACCTCGACAATTAGAGTGTCTGCAACAGATCTCGTCAAACACATCCCGCTCATTTTTATTTAGTCGACCTTATATTGCACGCTTCTTCTAAAAAACGATTTATGCGGCCAATAAATTGGGTGCGCAGCATAAGCCGCCCACCCAATCCAGTGAAGTTATTTACCTTTCATGACCTGCCCGCAAATCTCTTCGCCAGGGTTGGCTGCTGTGTGAAGGTTGAAG
>JBDTDX010000352.1:0-3919 GCA_039922815.1 Granulicella sp. | reverse complement strand
GCATGATGTTCGGCTACGCGACCAACGAGACCCCGGAGCTGATGCCCGCCCCCATCTCGCTCGCGCACAAGCTGGCGCAGAAGCTGAGCGAAGTGCGCAAGTCCGGCCTCATGGCCTACCTTCGCCCTGACGGCAAGAGCCAGGTTACGGTCGAGTACGACTCGAATAACAAGCCCGTCCGCGTCGATGCCGTCGTCATCTCCACCCAGCATGCAGAGACTATCGGCAACGAAGAACTTCGCGCCGACATCCTCAAGCACGTCATCCAGGCCGTCATCCCCGCCAATCTGCTAGATGCCGACACCATGTACCACATCAACCCGACCGGCCGTTTCGTTGTCGGCGGACCCATGGGCGACACCGGCCTCACCGGACGCAAGATCATCGTCGACACCTACGGCGGCATGGGCCGTCACGGCGGCGGAGCCTTCAGCGGCAAGGACGCAACCAAGGTTGATCGTTCCGCAGCGTACATGGCTCGTTATGTGGCAAAGAACATCGTCGCCGCCGGCCTCGCCGACCGCTGCGAAGTGCAGCTTGCCTACGCCATCGGCGTAGCTGAGCCGGTCAGCGTTCTGGTCGATACCTTCGGCACGGGCAAGGTCGATGAGACCCAGCTCGAAGCACTCGTTCGCAAGAACTTCCAGCTCACCCCGAAGGCCATCATCGAGACCCTCGATCTGCGCAAGCCCATCTATAAGGCAACCGCAGCCTACGGCCACTTCGGCCGCAAGGGCGACGGCTTTACGTGGGAGAAAACCGACAAGGCCGCAGCTCTCAAGGAGCAGGCCGGCGTCACCGAACTCGCAGCAAAATAACTGATCGACAGCAGCAGCAAAAAGGGCGAGCCGCTTAGGCCCGCCCTTTTTGCTGCTGTCTTGGATAAGCTCTGAATAAGTCTTTGCTTTGAAAGGGCGTGGCTTTAGCCGCGCCGCAAATCTTTCCAATAGAACGGGGCTTTAGCCCCTGGGGGAGATGCCAGACAACTTACTCGGAAATCCCCTAAAAAATCTTCAAATGGATTGTCAGGTACTTCTTCGGATCCTTGCGGATCGTCGTCACCAACGTTGTGCTCTCTTCCAGCAGTTTGTTGAGGTTGGTATACGCCGCATCATCCTTCGCCAGCTTGCCCAGCGTTCCCTGTCCAGCGCTGACACCCGCCACCAGCGAGTTCATCTGCGAGACCGTATCGCTCAACTGGTTGCGGAACTTCGGATCCTTCAGCAGCAGCCCCAGCCCACCCTTACCCGCGTTCGCATCCGTCAGAATCGTATTCGCATTTACCAGCGTCGCATTCAGGTTGTTATAGAGCGTATCGTCCTTCAGCAATTTACCCGCCGTGCCCTTGCCAGCATCGAGCGCTGTCGCGATCGTATCCAGCTTGTTCGCAGCCGAGTTCAGACGGTTGTACATCGTATCGTCCGTCATCAACTTGCCGATCGATCCCCGCCCATTATTCAGGTTCTTCTCGAGCGTCAGCAGCTCGTCCACCGTGGCATTGGCCTTGTTGTACAAGTCGGGATTGTTGATCAGTTGCCCGATCGAACCCTTGCCGGCCTGCAGGTTATCGACGACCGTGTTCATCTTCGCCAGAATCACATTCAACTGTTCGATCGTTCCCTGGCTCGCCTTCACAACGTCGGTAATCGTCGGCGTTTCGAGCGTATGCAGCTCATCGCCATCCTGTAATGGCGGCCCCGTGGCCACCTGGCTGTTGATGTCCACCACCGTATCGCCCAGCACACCGACCGTGGTCAGCGCGGCCTTCGAGTCCTTCTTCAAATCCTTCCCGTATTTTTTATCGATCTTCATCACGACTTGTACCGGGGTCAGCTTTCTTGCCGGGGCAGAGGTCACGGCCACGCTCTTGACCGTACCGATCGTTACGCCCTCAAGATTGACCGCCGCACCCTCTTTAATGCCTGCGGCATTCTCAAAGTAGGTCGTCACCGTCAGCTTTTTAGAAAAAATACCGATCCCCGAGGAACTCGTCATCAGGAACAGCAGGGTCACCAGCACCACTGCCGCGACGATCACGATCACGCCCACCTTCAACTGCGACCATCGGACCTCCTGCTGGCTAGGCATCCACTCTCCTCATAGTTCGTTTGCCGTCCCCGCAACCCGCGGAACAAAAAATCCGGAGTTATCGACTCCGACCAGCCAGACCGGTTCCAGCTGACTCGACTTCCAGAGGATACCGCATAGGGACCCTGCTTCAGCACAAGAGATGTTTCATTCAATGGATGCCGAAATCGTATTTGGGGTTTCAAAATCCGCATCTCAACCTGCGTTTCTAACCGATCGCCTCAATCTTCCAGGATCACCACTGCCATCGCCACCTCCCGGCTATGGGTCAGGCTCAGCGAGATCCGCCGCACCCCCATCGACCTCGCCCGCTCCGCCGCCCGGCCAGAAAGCACCAATTCGGGACGCTCCCCCGGAGCCCTGGTCACCTCAAGCTCCCGCCAACTCACCCCCCGGCTGATACCCGTGCCCAGCGCCTTCGCCCCGGCCTCTTTCGCTGCAAACCGCGCCGCAAAGCTCTCCGCAGCCGTGTGCTTCTTCCTCTGGCAGTAGGCAATCTCGCCCGCAGTAAACACCCGCCTCAGAAACTGCTCCCCGTACCGGTCCAGGCTGGCCTGCACCCGCGCAATTTCAATCAGGTCCGTCCCCAGCCCCACCACCATCGTCGTTCTCCGTTATCTCCCTTGTATCATTCCACGGATCTGTCCCAATCCCGCTCACAATCCCCGCCCAAACCCGCTCTGCCCCATTTCGTCACGTGACTCCCGTTTCCCCAACTCATCACGCCCCACCCCTTCGGTCCGATGAACACTCTACGGCAGCATCCTCCACGCCGCGGGAGCAACACTCGAATGCAATCGCTCGATATCCACGGCTACAGCTACAGCGACCGCTTCAACATCATGCTCTCCCTTACCGACTCCCTCACCGACTCCGGCGCCTGGATCACCGACCGTAACACCGTCTCCGCCTCCACCACCGAACTGTGCTTCGAGATTCAGCTTGGCTGCGTCCTCGACCTCTACAGCGCCATCATCGTCTCCGGCCTCGAACTCACCCGCGCCGCCCACTTCGCCATGACCGATCTCTGGACCTGCTACAACAACCTCCAGGATTGTTGCAGCAACGTCATCGCCGTGCGTCTCGAAATCAACTTCGTCGAAGACGTCACCCTCCACTCCCTGCTAGCCACCGCCGCCGGCCTCGCTTAGAGCTTTGCTTTGAAGGGGCGGGACTTTAGTCCCGCCATAAACAATCGCAGAGGCAAGGCGCTTCAGCCCCTGAGGCAACGTCCACCGCCGCGCGAATCTCCGGGTGCCCCATCCATTCGCAGCAACATCGCGAATGGGTGGATGAACTCACTCCCCATCAAAGTCCCGCAACCCCACTACCGATCCAGCACCATCACCCGCAGCCGATGTCCCCAGCTCTCCGGGTCGCCAATCACCAGCCACTGCCGCGACCAGCGCCCATGCGTCAGCACCATTCGAAGCCCAGTCGCGTTCTCCGCCAGCCGAAACACCGGCTCGCTCACCATCGTTCCACCGGCCAGCACCCTGCTGTTCAGCGGATTACCCGAAACTCCCAGCGACGGCTCCCATCGCCGCCCCTGCGCGTCCAGCAGGTACGCCTTCACCTGTTCGCGCGCCTCCTCCTTTCCGCGATTCGCCACCTGCACCACAACCCGCACCAGCCGCACGTTCTCCTTCACCGGGAACCCGGGAACCTCCTCCACGCGATCCACCGTGTAGCAGATCGCGTGCATGCAATTCGCCTGCCCCATCGCCACCTGCTGCTCCGGCTGACGGTGCGAAACCACCCACAGCACGCCCAGGTAAATCAGCCACACCCCCACCAGCGTGCTCGCTCCCTGCAACAGCTTTTCCCGCTC
>JBDTDX010000351.1:0-5254 GCA_039922815.1 Granulicella sp. | reverse complement strand
AAGTAGACGTTGACGAGGTTGACGGTGACCTGGAGAGTCTCGACGTCGCTGTTGACGGGCTGCTGGGGCGCGTTGCTGGCGGGGGGCGGACCGCCGGGGGAAGGAGCGTCCTGCGCTAAGAGGCTGGCCGCGAGAAGGCCGGGGGTCAGAAGAGCAAGGGCGGCGAGGGCGAGAGCGGGGCAGCGCATATCTTATTAGACGACGAAGAGAGCGGGTTGGGCGATGGAATTTGAGGGGTGCGAGCATGTTCCGTTGCTGGCAGCAGGTCGAACGCTTCTGCACAACGAAGGGTCGCGCAGGCGCGTCCAATAGGTGTTGGCTGGACTAAGATCCTATGGCAGATGGCAACGGGCGGCTTGCGCTGGTAGTCTGGTTGATGGAAATGTACGGGGGAAGTTCGAGTGAATCATAGAGTACTGATGGGGGCTCTGGCGTTGATGCTGCTGGGTCAGCAGGCATCGCCCGGCGGGGCGCAGCAGAGTGTTGCACAGCAGGCGATTCCGGACGGGCCGAAGCCGCAGGGACTGGCGATTGGGCCGATTGCTCCCGGCAAAGGGACGACGCCCGACTCGAATGGGGATGCGGCTACGCCAGCGGACCAGACCGCTCCGGGGACGACCCTGCCGGGTACGCCGGCACAGGCGCAGAAGAACGACAACGAGGGGCCGCCACCCGATGTGCCGGATGCCGGTGATGGCGTCAAGGCCTTCACGCTCATCCAGCAGGTCAATTTTGTGGAAGTCCCGTTTACGGTCAAGGACAAGAAGGGTGCGCTGGTTCCGGGACTGACGTGGCGCGATGTTCGGGTGTATGAGAATGGCTTGCGGCAGCGAATCCAGTTGTTTACGGTGGATCCGTTTCCACTTTCGGTGGCGCTGGTGATCGACCAGAGCATGACCTTCGACGAGATGACCAAGGTCAACAATGCTCTGGACGGACTTCAGGGTGCGTTCAGTGCGTATGACGAGGTTGCGGTCTTTACGTACAACAATGGCCCGCAGCAGCAGACGGACTTTACCGGCGGGCAGAGCGCGCGGCTGAATGCGATTCTTGACCGCTCGAAGGCAGTGGGACGTGAACCGCTGATGCCGCTGGGCGGACCGCTCTCGCAGACGACCAACATTAATAATGCGAACTTCGATCCGAACACGGCTCCTGTTCGCAACCACCAGGGCGTTGAATTGAATGCGCCGCGCGAGGTGCATACGCTGAACGACGCGATTCTGGCGGCGGCGAAGGCCACGACCAAGGCTGGGCCGGGACGGCGACGGATCGTCTATGTAGTTGGCGCCGGACAGGAGTACGGCAGCAAGGCGAAGACCAAGGACGTCATTCGCTACCTGCAGACGAACAAGATCCAGGTGTACGCGACGCAGGTCACCGACTTCAGGATTCCGGGAACGGGCTTTGTAGATCGGCTTCATCTGCCGTTCCAGATGCGCGACAATATATTGCCGGTGTATTGCAACGAGACTGGTGGTCAGCTGGACGCCGAATCGCGGACACCGGGCATTGTGCGGAGCTTCTCGAAGATCGCCGAGCAGGTGCGCACGCAATACACCGTCGGCTACTACACGCATGAGCCCTTTATTGATGGCAAGTATCGCAAGCTCGAGGTGAAGGTGCTGCGTCCGAACCTTGATGTGATTGCGAAACAGGGCTATTACCCGACCGCCAGCGATGCACGGCCGAGGACCATCCAAGCACCTCAGTAAGTTTTAATGGATCACATGATGCAGGGAAATATCCTGCTTGCGCTCGCCGCCGCCCTGTTCTGGGGCGGTGGCGATTTTAGCGGCGGAATGGGCGTGAAGACCGTTGGCGGCAGCACGGGGGGAGCGCTGCGCGTGGTGGTGTTGAGCCATCTGACCAGCTTTACCGTTCTGACGATTTACGCGGCTCTGCGCGGTATGCCGGTTCCGCATGGAGCGATACTGGCGTGGGGAGTGGGCGCGGGTATTGCGGGTGGGCTTTCGCTCACTGCGTTCTATATCGCGCTCTCGCGGGGAGCGATGGGGGTTTCGGCTGCGATCAGCGGGCTGCTGGCTGCGGCGATTCCTGCGGTTATCTCGCTCCTAGAAGATGGCTCCCCGGGAGGGTGGCGGCTGGGTGGGTTCGTGGTGGCCGGGGTTGCGATCTGGATGATCGCGGTGGGACCGCAGACCATGGATACGGGTAAGACCTCCGACAAAGGGACGACGCTGCTGGCGGTGCTGGCGGGGGCCGGGTTTGGCATCTATTTTGTCGCGTTGAAGATGGCAGGATCCGCAGGGCCGGTGGTGACCATGGCGACGGCGAGGGTGGGGAGCATGGGTGTTTGCTCGCTGCTGTTGCTGGTGTTCTGGATGAAGGGCGGCGGGGAGAAGGTGCGTATTACCGGCAAGGCGATTCGCTGGGTGCTGCTGGCGGCCCTGCTGGATACTTCGGGCAACATGATGTTTATTGCGGCGACCCAGGCGGGACGGCTGGATGTGGCGGCGGTGCTGGCTTCGCTCTATCCGGCGAGCACGATACTGCTGGCGGCCTATGTGTTGAAGGAGCGGCCGACGCGGCGGCAGGGGCTGGGGATGCTGGTGGCGGCGGCTGCTGTGGTGATGATTACGCTGTAGGGGGTTGTGGGGGTCTTAGAACCGCATTCGTTTTCTTTCCCACCCTCCGACGATGAAGCTGTCGGAGGATGGGGCACCCAAACTATTTTCGACTACCGGATTTCAAAACGGGATCTTCTCGGCAGTGAACGACTTCAGAGTTTGATGGATTTGGGGTCGAGGGTGGGGGTGGGGTACGTGAGCTTGAGGCCTTCGAGGGTGTCGACGAGGACGCGGGAGATGGCGACGTCGCGATACCACTTGTGGTTTGCGGGGATGACAAACCACGGGGCATGGCGATGGCTGGTGGCGGCGAGCAGGTCGTTGTAGGCTTGCTGATATTTGTGCCAGTACTGCCGCTCTTTGAAGTCGGCAGCAGAGAGCTTCCAGTGCTTGTCGGGGTCATCGATGCGGGATTGGAGGCGGGCGGTCTGCTCTTCTTCGGAGATGTGGAGGAAGAATTTGAGGATGACGACGCCGTTGTCGGCGAGCATTCGCTCGAACTGGTTGATGTCGTCGAAGCGCTTGCGGACGATCTTGCCGGAGATAAGTTTGTGGACGCGGGGGGAGAGGACGTCCTCGTAATGCGAGCGATTGAAGATGCCGATCATGCCGCGTGGCGGAACGGCAGCGTGCGCGCGCCAGAGGAAGTCGTGGCGGGCTTCGAGCGGCGTCGGGACCTTGAACGGCGTTACATCGCAGCCCTGAGGGTTGATGCCGGAAAAGATGTGGCGGATGGTGCCGTCTTTGCCAGCCGTATCCATGCCTTGGAGGACGATGAGGAGGGCGTGTTGCTGGTTGGCGTAGAAGACGCTCTGAAGCTGGTCGAGGTGGGCTTGATGCTTGACGAGGACGGGAGCGGCAGATTCTTTAGACGCATAACCGCCATCCTCATCCGCACGGAGATTGGAAAGGCTGACCTTCGAATGCGGTGAGATGCGGTAGGAAGATTTCTGCTTCATGCTGGTTGGATGCAGCGCAAAGGGGGCAGGGATACCTTGTTGGCATCCCTGCTCGAGAACCTACTTGACCGTGGTTTCTTCAGCTTTTGGCGTGACGGTGTGCGCGGTTTCGCCGGGCTTGGTGGCCGTGGCATCATCGGTGCCCGAGATGCCCTTCAGGCCGTCCTTGAAGCCTTTATATCCTTCACCGAGACCTTTGCCGAGCTCCGGCAATTTTTTGCCTCCGAAGAGGACGAGAGCGACGACTGCGAGAACGATGAGATGCGTTGGTGTAAATAGTTCGCCCATAATAAGTCTCCCGGCTGCCGAGGTGCGATGGCTGCCTAACGGCACGCCTCCATTGTCGCACAATGCCCGGTCTTTGTAAGTACGATGCAGACGGGGAAGCGGACGTGCCGCCAACGATATATCCTGAATGCAGACGGATCGCAGAGCGGAACCGACCACGCGAAATTTTGGAGAATGATGTTGAGATTGAAGACGGCTGGAACGCACTTTAAGAAGCGGCGGATGATGACGCATGCGCTGAACGGAATGATCCTTGCGGTCTCACTGCTTGCGGGTGCAACCATGGCAAAGGCGCAGAACAAACTTGGGCCCAACGCCCGAGCGACCTACGACAATAAGTACGAGGTTTATGGCGGCCTGAACTTCATGAACTTTCAGGGTGGGCAGAACCTGCCGAAGCGGATGAACCTGGGGGGCGGCGAGCTTCTGGGAACCTATTGGCTGACCAACAAGCTGGGTCTCGGCGCGGACTACCGGATTGACGCCGGGACGACGCCGGTGCTGCCGAATGCTTTCGTCAACAATCGGCCGCTCGTCTTCTTGAATACGATTATGGGCGGAGCGCAATATCGCGGCCCCAAGAACCACTATGCCGCGATCAACTATCACGGCTATGTGGGCGTGTCGCACGGCACGTTCACGTACAGCACGAAGGATGTTCCTGCGGGCTCCTACAGCGCGATCGGGCTGTATACGAACCGGACCAAGCCGATTGCGGCGCTCGGCGCGAGCATCGACTTCAACCGCTCGAAGAATTTTGCAGTGCGCCTGCAGCCGGATCTGATTATCGAGCACTTCGGCACGGAGACGCGTGAGTTCTTCTCGATCTCTGGCGGCGTGATTTATCGATTCGGCAAGCGGTAGAAAACAGGGAAAAGGGAGGAGGGCGTAGGGAAGAGAATGCTTAGTGCGTTCCCTTCCTTGCACCCTCTTTTTCTGATTTGCTGACTTCTACCAGTCGTTGCCTTGCTGCATGAACTCCGGGGATACGGGGTTCTCGTAGACGGAGTAGTCGCGGGTGACAACCGTCAGGCCTGAGGGAGAGACGAAGTAATTCTTCTTGTCTTCCTGGGGGTCGTAGCCGATGACGGTGCCGTCGGGGATGTGGACGTCGCGGTCGATGATGGCGTGACGGATGCGGCAGTGACGGCCTATGTTGACGTGGGTGAAGATGATGCTCGAGTCGACATCGGCATAGGAGTTGACGCGGACGTCCTGCGAGAGGACGCTGTTGCGGACGACGGCACCAGAGACGATCGAACCCGAAGCGATGATGGAGTTGATGGCCATGCCGGTACGTCCGGGCTCGCCGAAGACGAACTTGGCCGGAGGATACTGGTAGGCGCGGGTGCGCATGGGCCAGGACTTGTCGTAGAGGTTGAAGGTAGGGGTTACGCCGGCGACGTCCATGTTGGC
>JBDTDX010000350.1:0-7735 GCA_039922815.1 Granulicella sp. | reverse complement strand
GCCGGTCGTCGAGAAGTATCGCGAGTATCGGAAGATCAGGGATGGAATTGCCGAAGCCAAGGCGATGCTGAGCGATCCGGAGTTGAAGGACATGGTGGCTGAGGAGCTGGCCGCGCTTGAGCCGCAGCTTGCGCCGATTGAAGAGGCGTTGAAGGTGATGTTGCTGCCTAAGGACCCGAACGATGACAAGAACATCATCATCGAACTGCGCGCGGGTACGGGCGGGGATGAGGCGGCGCTGTTTGTGGCGGAGATGTTCCGGATGTACCTGCGGTTTGCGGAGCAGCACAAGTGGAAGGTGCAGGTGCTGTCGGAGTCGGAGAGCGGGATTGGCGGCGGGTTGAAGGATGTGACGGCGATCTTCGAGGGCGACAAGGTCTACTCGCAGATGAAATACGAGAGCGGCGTGCATCGGGTGCAGCGGGTTCCGGCGACGGAGACGCAGGGGCGTGTTCACACGTCCGCGATTACGGTGGCGGTGTTGCCGGAGGCGGAAGAGGTCGATGTAAAGATCGAGGCGAAGGACCTGCGGATCGATACGTTCTGCAGCTCGGGGCCAGGTGGGCAGAGTGTGAATACGACGTACTCGGCGATTCGGATTACGCATCTGCCGACGCAGACGGTGGTGAGCTGCCAGGATGAGAAGTCGCAGATCAAAAATCGCGAGAAGGCGATGCGCGTGTTGCGGTCGCGACTGTATGAGGTGGAGGCCGAGCGGATTCATCAGATCCAGGCGAAGGAACGCAAATCGCAGGTGGGGACAGGCGATCGGTCGGAGAAGATACGGACGTATAACTTTCCGCAGAACCGGCTGACGGACCATCGCATTGGGCTGACGAATCACCAGTTGGCGATGGTGATGGAAGGGTTGCTGCAACCGACGGTCGATGCACTGATTGCGCACGACGTGGCGGAGAAGATGAAGGGCGACACCACGACGGCTGCGTAACTTTTTGCTTGATGTTTGATTGAGGGTTTGCCGATGCCGACGCGTTTGTTTCGTACGCTTGCGATGGGGCTAGTGATCGGCGTGGGGATGGCTGCTCCAAGTGCGGAGGCGCAGGGGGCGCCGGTGTTCAATGGCATCGCGCATGTTGCGATTCGGGTGAGCGACCTGACGGCGTCGCGCGATTTCTACAAGAAGCTGGGCTTTGATGAGGCCTTTGCGCTGAGTCGCGATGGCGTTGTGTATGAGTCGTTTTTCAAGATCAACGATCGGCAGTTTGTGGAGATGTATCCGGTGACCGCGAGGGATACGCAGATTGGGTTTCTGCACCTGTGCTTCGAGGGCGCGGACCTGAATGCGATTCATGACGACTACGTGCGCCGTGGGTTGACGCCGAACAAGGTGCGTACGGCAGGCGCGGGGAATCTGCTGTTTACGATGGAAGGGCCGGAGAAGCAGAACATCGAATACACGCACTACATGCCGGCGTCGATGCACTCGAAGGATGTTGGAAAGGATCTGGGGCGGGATCGGATCGGCGACAAAATGGTGGCGGTTTCGCTGGCGATGCAGGACCGGGAGGCAGCGCGGATCTTCTATGCGAAGCAGCTGCGGTTTCCTGTCGACCGGCGCAATCCGATTGTGTTCGATCTGCCGGGAAGCTCTGGGGAGCAGGTGGAGATTGTCTCATCCGACCTGGAGCACAAGGCTCGGGTTACTTTGCACGCGAGCGATCTGCGCAGGGCGGAGAAGCATCTTCGCGAAGAGAAAATTCCTTTTACGGCGGGCAAGAATATGTTAACGGTGACTGATCCCGACGGCAATCTGCTGCTTGTGCGGGCGCGCTGACGATGACCGTGCGAGAAGCCATTGCCGGAGGGACGCGCAAGCTTGCGGGGAACTTAGAACTACAGGCGGGTGCGGCGCGTGATGCGGAGATGCTGTTGCTACATGAACTGGGGATCTCGCGAGCTGGGCTGCTGGCTCATCCGGAACGAGTGCTTGTCGATGCTGAGTTAGCGCGCTATGAGGCGAACCTCGCACGACGGCTGGCTTGCGAGCCGATTCAATACATTGTGGGGGAGCAGGAGTTTTATGGGCTGCGGCTGCGGGTGACGCGAGATGTTTTGATTCCCCGTCCGGAGACGGAGCACCTGGTGGAGGCGGTGCTTGCGCGGTTGCGTGGGGCGGTGCGAGTGCTGGATGTTGGGACGGGATCGGGGGCGATTGCCCTGGCGCTTGCTGCAAATCTGCCGGAGGCATCGGTGACGGCGGTGGATCTTTCGCCTGCGGCGCTGGCGGTGGCTGCGGGCAATGCTCAGACGTTAGGGCTTGTGGGGCGCGTGCGATTTTTAGAGTCGGATCTGCTGGGTGCGGTGAGGGGCGAGGTGTTCGATGCGGTGGTGAGTAATCCTCCGTATGTGCCGGAGGGCGATCGGACGGGGCTGGCGGCGCAGGTGCGGGAGTTTGAGCCGGAGCTGGCGCTGTTTGGCGGGGCTAGCGGGATGAATGTTTATGAGCGGCTCATTCCGCAGGCGGCTTTGGCGTTGAAGGTCGGTGGGCTGCTGGCCATGGAGATTGGATATGGGCAGCGCGAGGCCATCGCGGCGCTGCTGAGTGGGTGGGCTGGGGTTTCGTTTGTGGATGATTTGCAGGGGATTGCTAGGGTGGTTTTGGCGCGGAGGGGGTAGGGTTGTTTGTCATCCCACCCTTCGCGGTAAGACTGCGAAGGATGGGGCACCCGTGGGATCGTGGCGCTGCGGAATGCTGCTTCGCCTTCGCTCAAGATACAGTTTTTGGTGGTATGAAAATGTTGCTTTAAGTCCTAAGTTTTTAGTTGACAGATTTATTTTGTGAAGCGTAATGTCCTAATTCATTAGGAGGATTGGGATGGCCAAGCGCGAGAAGGAGACATTGACGAAGTTGGAGTTGCAGATTATGCAGGTGATCTGGCGGCGCGGGACCAGCAATGTGAACGAGGTGCAGGAGGGGCTGGAACAGCAGCTTGCGTATACGACCGTGCAGACGATGCTGAACATTTTGGAGCGCAAGGGCAAGCTGAAGCGCAAGCTGCGCGGGCGGGCCTATGAATACAGCGCGACCGTGACGGAAGCGAAGGCGTTGAGCCATGCGGTGCGCGACCTGGTAGACCGCATGTTCGGCGGATCGAGTGAAGAGCTGGTGATGAGTCTGATCAAGAGCAAGGAGATCGATCCGAAGACGATTGCGAAGCTGACGCAAAAGCTGAAGGAGAAAGGCGGTGGGGAATGAACACTCTCGAGGGATGGATGCTGGGATATCTGCTGAACTCGCTCTGGCAGGTGCCGGTGCTGTTTGCGGCGGCGTGGGTGGTGTCGCTGATGGCGCGACGGATGGGGCCGCGCGCGGAGCATCGGGTGTGGGTGAGTGCGCTGGTGTTGCAGGCGGTACTGCCGGCGTGTTCGTGGCGGATAGAAGAGTTGGCGCAACAGGTTTGGGGGTGGTTGCATACAGGCTCTATCGCGGGTGGTGGCGCGGTGCGGGTGACGTTGGGGCCAGGTGTGGTCTCGGGCGTTGGGGTGTTGCGATTGCCGGCGGCTGTGCTGGCCGGGATCGCGATTACGTATGGGTGCGGCTTGTTGTATGTTGCGGGGCGTCTGGGTTGGGGGCTGTGGAGGACGGGTGTGATGCGGCGGCAGGCGGAACCCGTGGCGTTCTCAGAAGATGCACGGATGCGTGATGTGCGGCAGCGATGGGAGCGGTATAGCCGCGTGCTTGGCGTGCGGGCGGCGGAGATGGCTGTGTCTCCGATGACTGCGGGGCCGGTAACAGTGGGGCTTTGGCGTGGGGTGATGCTGGTTCCACCGGGGTTTCTGGCGAACGTCGGCGAGGAAGATTTGGATGCGGTGATGGCGCATGAGCTTGCACACATGCGGCGACGGGACTTCGCAAAGAACGTGTTGTATGGATTCGTAACAATCACGGTTGCTTATCATCCGGTGCTGTGGATGACACGCTTGCGTGTGGCGGCAACGCGGGAGATGGTGTGCGATGCGATGGCGGCGGAGGCTGTCGCGGGGAGAGAAAAGTATGCACGGTCGCTGCTGCGGCTGGCGTCACTGGTTGCGGCGGGCGCGCCGGAGAGGACACTTCACGCCATCGGGATCTTCGATGCCAACCTGTTTGAGAGGAGAGTTATGAAGCTGACGGAGAAGCGTGTGGAGATGAAGGGCGTGCGGCGGATCGTTGTGGCCGTGGCGTGTGTGGTGATGGGAGTGGCTACGTGTGCTTCGGCGCTGGCGCTGAGGATGGAGGTGGGGGCTGTTGGAGTAGCGAGAGAAGGTATCAGCAGCAGTCCACGGAAGATTGGCGGCAGCGTATCGGCACCTCAGTTGGTCTACTCCGTCCCGCCGGAGTATACAGAGGCAGCGCGCAAGGCGAAGGCAAGCGGTACAGTGCTACTGAATTTTTGGGTCAGCCCAGACGGAAGGCCGAGCCATATTCACGTCGTGCGCGGTATAGGGATGGGGCTGGATGAGAAGGCTATAGCCGCGGTGAGGCAGTATCGATTCAAGCCCGCGATGGAGAACGGCGCACCCGTGCTCGTCGAACTGAAGGTCGAGGTGAATTTCAAATATTTTTAGCTGGAGATTGCTGAGGGCTGACCGAATGGAGCATTGCTTTGTCTGAGCCAGCATAGCAGTGCTTTCGTTCGGGATGATTGCGCGGTGATAGCCACACGACCGGGCTGACCTTCCTGATGTATCGTGCTCTAGGACGGAGGGCGGGATGCGGAGAGGTTTTTGTGCGGGGCGTGTGTGTGCGGTTGCGGTGGCGGTTCTTCTGATGTTTGCCAGCTATGGCGCGAAGGGACAGTCGGGACAGGCCAAAGGGAAGCTGGCACCGAAGCCGCTGTTTCGCGATCCGGTGCATGATGGCGCGGCGGATCAGACGCTGATCTGGAACAGAGCGCGGCACGAGTGGTGGATGTTCTACACGAACCGGCGTGCTGATTTGAAGAGCGCTGACCCGAAAGATGTGGCGTGGGTGCATGGCACGCGGATCGGCATTGCGGTATCGCGCGACCGAGGCGCGACGTGGACGTATCGCGGGATCGCGACGATTCCTTATGGCACGGCGAAGTACACGCATTGGGCTCCGGACATCGTCGCGTGGAAGGGCACGTATCATATGTTTCTGACGATCGTTCCGGGCATCTTCAAGGACTGGAATGCGCCGAGAGAGATTATTCATCTGACCAGTCCTGATCTTGAGAAGTGGACGTTTGTGTCGAAGCTGGAGTTGGGGTCGGACCGTGTGATCGATCCGGCGCTTTACCAGATGCCGAATGGCGTGTGGCGCATCTGGTACAAGGACGAACGCGACCACAGTTACATTCACTACGCCGACAGCAAGGACATGGACCACTGGACGGCGAAGGGCGCGGCGATTACGGATCGCGGAAGCGAAGGGCCGAAGGTCTTCCGGTGGCGGGGATCGTACTGGATGATTGTGGATGCGTGGAAGGGGCTTGGCGTGTATCGCTCCGCCGACCTGGATCATTGGGTGGCGCAGCCGAATAATCTTTTGGAGACACCGGGGACGCTGCCGACGGACCGTTCGCAGGGGCATCATTGCGATGTGGTCGTGCACAATGGGCGGGCGTTCCTGTTCTACTTCACGCACCAGCGGGACGCCGATCTTGACCCTGCTCTGACCAACTCGGAGCGGCGCACGGTGGTGCAGGTGGCGGAGCTTGCGGAGAGTGGCGGCGTGTTGACGGTGGATCGCGACAAGCCGGCTTATGTGGATCTTGGGCCTTAACGCTTTGAAGCAGGTAGCAGTTTCAAACGCTGGAGGACCTTGCGGGTAAGGCCGGTGAGGGGGAGGGTTGCGAGGTCGGTGGTGGGGGCCCAGTGGAGCATGGGTTTGCTGGCGGGGATGGAGGTGCGGAGGGTGGGGTCTTCGTAGATGGCGACGCGATAGAGGGTGTCGGTGATGGCGTGGCGGAGGGTGAGGATGGGCTCGTGCGTGGCTACGGCGTCGGGTGGGAGCGGGGGAAGCTCGTACATGCCGGCCATGAGGCTTGCTTGCTGCGGGCGCTGTTCGAGGAGGATCTCGGTGATGGCTTTGCGGGTGCGGGTTTCGAGCAGGTAGGCGGCGGGGCGGGACTTAGCTTTGGCGCGGGCAGGCGTTGGGTGTTCGCCGCGGGTGCGGCAGTGGTTGAAGACGGGGCAGTTCAGGCAGAGGGGCGCGCGGGGGAAGCAGATGGTTGCGCCCAGCTCCATCATGGATTGGTTGTGGTTGCCGGCGGCGTTTTCTTCGTGTGAAAAACGACTTGGGGGTACGAGGGCCTGGGCCTGCTGCTTGAGGAGTTTCTGGGCGGCGGTGGAGCGGTCTTCGGGGAGGCCGAGGATGCGGAGGAGGACGCGCTCTACATTTCCATCAAGCACAGCAACACTCTCGCCGTGGCAGATGCTGGCGATGGCGGCGGAGGTGTAGTCGCCGATGCCGGGGAGGGCTTTCAGCTCGGCGGATGTGGTGGGGAGGATGCCGTTGAGTTCGCTCGCGATGTGCTGGGCGGCCTTGTGCATCATGCGCGCCCGGCGATAGTAGCCGAGGCCGGACCATGCGGCGAGGACTTGCGCTTCCGTGGCTGCGGCGAGGGCTTTGACGGTGGGGAAGAGGGCGAGGAAGCGGTGGTAGTGCTCGATGACGGCGGCTACGCGGGTCTGCTGGAGCATGATCTCGGAGACCCAGGTGCGATAAGGGTCATGGATGTTGCGCCAAGGGAGGGTGCGGGCGTTCTGGGCGTACCAGTGGGAAAGGGATTTGCGGAAGGTGGGGATGTCGATTGCGGATTTGGTGCGGGGGGGCATTTGGTTGAGTGTATCGGTTGCTATTTCTAGATTGTTTCCTAAACCTAAGCGGTTAGGTTTATGCTACGCTTTCTTGTGCCGACTCTCCTGAATATTGGCGGATACAGGGTCGTTGTCTATCCGAACGATCATCGCCCTGCGTACGTCCATGTGATCGGAGTGGAGCATGAGGCTTTGTTCTTCCTGAACTGCACGGAAGGGCCGGTGAGTCTGGGTGAGAACTATGGCTTTCGCAGCAGAAGCTGGCTGCGATCAAGAAAATTCTGAACGGGCATCTTGCGATGCTTTGTACGGCGTGGAAGGAGATTCATGATGCCTACTGAGGTTACAGTGGCGAATGCGCGGGCGAAAAAGCTGAAGGCTTCGGTTCCGACTGCGATTGCTGCGCGTTACGACAAGCGGGCGGATCGGATCGTGCTTTCGCTCAGCTCGAAGCTGGAGGTGATGTTCGCTCCTAAGCTGGCGCAGGGGTTGGAGGATGCTTCGCCGACAGATCTTGCGAAGATCGAGATCTCGCCTTCGGGATATGGGATTCATTTTCCGAGGTTGGATGCGGACCTGTATCTGCCTGCGCTGCTGGAGGGTTTTCTTGGCTCAAAGAAATGGATGGCGGCGCGGCTGGGGGCTGCGGGTGGAAGTAAGACGAGTGAGAAGAAGTCGGCGGCGGCGCGGGCGAACGGCTTACTTGGTGGACGTCCGCGCAAGGTCGCTGGGCGTTAGGAATATAGAGCGAGCGGATATTGTGCTCAGGGGAGGGTGTGGGCGTTCTGGGCGTACCAGTGGGAGAGGGATTTGCGGAAGGTGGGGATGTCGATTGCGGGTTTGGTGCGGGGGGGCATTGGGTTGAGTGTATCGGTTGCTGTTTTGTATGGTTCCATAAACCTAAGCGGTTAGGTTTATGCTACGCTTTCTTGTGCCGACTCTCCTGAAT
>JBDTDX010000349.1:0-3042 GCA_039922815.1 Granulicella sp. | reverse complement strand
GCCATCCCCGACGACCCAGACCGTTTTGTGGTCGTCGATGAATTCGTACAAGATGGCAAGCAATCCAAGCCGGCCGGCGTCCATGATGGTCGGACAACGGATACTGACAACGTCCAGGTCGTCGGTGAACTCCTGAAGTAATTTTTCGGCGGCAAGCTTAGACTTGCCATAGAGCTCAATCGGCGCGGGAATATCGCGTTCTTCGTTGACTGGATGGCCAAGGTTCGAAGCCCAGAGACAATTGGTCGAAATAAAGATGAAAGGACGAACTCCGGATGCTCGGGCGTTTTCTGCCAGCAGGCGGGTTGCGTCGACGTTCGAGGTCCAGAGCAGATGCTCGTCGAGCTTCATGCCGTGTGCGAGTTGCGCAGCAACGTGAAAGATTGCATCGAAGCGTTGCTCGCGAAATACTTTTTGGAGAAGGTCGGCGTCGCGTAGATCACCACGAATGCTGATTAAACCAGGCAGGGAATCCTCGTCAGATTCGAGGTCGATGTTAACGACAGTGTGCCCTTCGAGGAGAAGTCGTCGCTTAAGAACGCCGCCAAAAAAACCAGACCCTCCTGTTACTAAATAATGAGCCATAGAATCATTATGATGTAGGTGACGTTCCATGTGCGGTTTGTACACCACGTTAGACATAACTTCCTATTGCTGTAGTCACATACGCTTTGAGTGGTTACAGACGGAAGATTAAATAGCCAGGAAGAGTTGAAGAAAATAGCCGATGAGCAATCAGAAAAAAGCTGTAATTGTCGGTGCTGGCCCAGCGGGCTTAACTGCTGCTTTGGAGCTATTACGTCGCACTGACATTCAGCCGATCATTTTGGAGGCGAGCAACGAGATCGGTGGGATCTCACGGACGATTCGGTACAAGGGCAACCGGATGGATATCGGTGGTCATCGGTTCTTCTCGAAGAGCGACCGGGTGATGCAATGGTGGATCGATCTGATGCCGCCGATGCTCGATGATGCGGGCGAGGAGACTCAGTCAGCCCAGATAAGTTATCAGGGCAAGATGCGGGAGGTGGCGCTGCCGGCGCATCTGGAGCAGGAACCTCCGTTGCGCGGGATGGGGCCGCTCGAGGTGGAGACCGAGACGGTCGAGACGGATGCCTTCGGCGCGGAGAATGTCGCCGAGCATGGACATACCGATGTCGTGTTGGCCGCGCCAGAACCCGCGGACAGCGACCTGGTGATGTTGATTCGTCCGCGCAAGAGCCGAATTTATTACCTGCGAAAGTTCTTCAACTATCCCATTACGCTGACGGCGGAGACACTGGGGAATCTGGGACTGGTGCGGACCTTTCGGGTAGGTACGAGTTACTTGAAATCGCGGGTGAGCCAGATTTCGCCGGAGAAGAGCCTTGAAGACTTTCTGATTAACCGGTTCGGACGACAGCTTTACCTGACCTTCTTCAAGAGCTATACGGAGAAGGTGTGGGGGACGCCTTGCGATCAGATCTCGGCGGAGTGGGGCGCGCAGCGGATCAAGGGGCTGAGCCTGACGACGGCGGTGAAACATTTTGTAAAGAAGACCTTCGGACGGAAAAAGGCAGCCGACCTGTCGCAGAAAGGGACGGATACGAGCCTGATTGAGCGGTTCATGTATCCAAAGCTCGGGCCGGGGCAGTTGTGGGAGCATGTGGCGGAGGAGGTCGTGCGGCTTGGCGGCGAGATCCATATGGGGGTGAAGGTGGATCTTATTGATGCGCGTGACGGCGATCAGGTCACGCACGCAGCACGTTCGATTGCAGGCGTTGAAACAGTAAATTCGCTGGGATTAAGACAGCGGTTCCAAGGGGACTATTATTTTTCGACGATGCCGATGCGGGAGTTGGTATCGGCAATGGCGTCAGAGCCTTTTCAGGTGCCGATCAATGTGCGTGAGGTGGCGGAGGGGCTGCAGTACCGCGACTTTATTACGGTGGGACTGCTGTGCGATCGGTTGAAGGTGCATGAGCCGGATGGCGGCCTGCTGAAGGATACGTGGATCTATGTGCAGGAGCCTGATGTCGTGCTGGGGCGGCTGCAGATCTTCAATAACTGGAGCCCGTACCTGGTGAGCGATCCTACAAAGGTGTGGATCGGGCTCGAATATTTTTGCTACGACACCGATGATCTGTGGAAGATGGAAGACGAGGAGTTGAAGGAGTTTGCGATCGCAGAGGTGGCAAAGATCGGGATACTGGATGCCGATGCGGTGAGCGATGGGCATGTGGTGCGGGTGCCGAAGACGTACCCGGCATACTTCGGGACGTACGATCGCTTCGACGAACTGCGGGAGTTTACGGATAGCTTCGAAAACCTGTTTCTGGTGGGGCGAAACGGAATGCACAAGTACAACAACCAGGACCACAGCATGTTGACGGCGATGACGGTGGTCGATGGGCTGGTTGTGGGCAAGGTGGATAAGGCTGCGCTGTGGGGCATCAATACGGAGCAGGAGTACCACGAGGAGAAGAAGTAGATGCGAAGGATTCTGCTGGTGATTACGGTGCTGCTGGTGGCTTTCATCGCGATCAACCGGCAGAGGATCTTTCTGCGCGACCCACTGGCAAAGGTCTATCGCAATGAGGTGAAGCAGGATGGCGTGTGGGTCTTCATCAACTACTCGAACGATGTGCTGGTGAAGTCGAGTGAATTGCCTCATGTGCCGCAGTTTCTGGTGCAGAACTGGGACAAGTTACCGGGGGTGCCGATGGAGATGAAGTGCCTGCTAAATGTGGCTTGCCTCGCAGAGAAGGACCATGAACCGATGCAGTCCTGGAACGGAGCGCGGACGGCGGCGATGACCAGCCGCGAGGTGTCGTTTGTGGATGGAGACGGCACGCACGTTCGGGTGACGCTGCGATAGGTGCTGGATATGCGGAATTTTGAATAAATTTCTATAGACTAGAGACTTATGTCAGGGACTTTGAAGGCTGTCCGGGGTACGCGCGATCTGCTGCCGCCGGAGACGGAGTTGTGGAACCGGGTGGAGGCTGTCGCCCGTGGTGTGTTCGCGCGGTATGGGTTTGGGGAGATACGGACGCCGGTGTT
>JBDTDX010000348.1:0-3402 GCA_039922815.1 Granulicella sp. | reverse complement strand
ACGATGACGACCTCGCAGTCCGCAGCGACCTTGCGCATGGCGTTCTTGATCTCGTTGGTGACGTGTGGGATGACCTGAACGGTCTTTCCGAGGTAGTCGCCGCGACGCTCCTTGGTGATGATCTGCTCGTAGATGCGCCCGGTGGTCAGATTGTTATCGCGGGTGAGCTTGGCATGGGTGAAGCGTTCATAGTGGCCAAGGTCAAGATCAGTTTCTGCGCCATCGTCGGTCACGAAAACCTCGCCGTGCTGAAAGGGCGACATGGTGCCGGGATCGACATTCAGGTACGGGTCGAACTTCATGATGTTGATCCGGATGCCACGCGCCTCGAGCAGGCAGCCAATGGAGGCTGCGGCGAGACCTTTGCCGAGTGAAGACACAACTCCGCCGGTTACAAAGATGTACTTTGCAGACATGTCCGCGACCTCTTTAGATGTGATTGAAATTTGTGCAGTGTGGGCACGGTTAAGTATCGCAGGGTACGGGCCCGGAGGCAATGGAGGAATCTTTTGAGGCGATCGGTATTCGCATTGTGTCTAATAGGAGCGTGGATAAATTCTGGAGGAACATGATGTCTGATGACTTGGAAGCAGTTAAGCATGGACCGGCCGAGTCCGGTGTCGAAGAGATTATTTTGAGGCGGTGGAGCCCGCGGTCGTTTGCGGATAAAGCGGTCAGCAGCGCCGACTTGACGAAGATTTTCACGGCAGCGGCCTGGGCGGCCTCGTGCAACGGGGAACAGCCGTGGCGGTTTCTGGTGGGGCGCAAAGGCGACGCGACCTACACGAAGATCTTCGACGCCTTGGTCGAGGGCAACCAGGTATGGGCAAAGTCGGCACCCGTGCTCATCCTCTCGGTCGGAAAGAAAACCTTCGCGCAGAATGACAGGCCAAACCCCTATGCGCTGCACGATACGGGCGCGGCCTCGGCGACCTTGTCGCTACAGGCGACTGCGCTGGGCCTGCATACGCATGGCATGGCCGGGTTCGACAAGGACAAGGCGCGCGCAAACTTCGGCATTCCGGAGGGCTACGAAATAGGTGCTGTATGGGCTCTGGGGTACCTGGGCGATCCCGCCCTTTTGTCGGAGCAACTGCACGCAAGAGAGATTGCTGCAAGAACCCGCAAGGGATTGCACGAGTTTGTCTTCGCAAACTGGGACGAGCCGGCCGTCTTTTAGGCAGCACGCTTCAACGCACCCGGCGAGATGGCTGGTACGCTAGGTCACAGAATGAACGGGCTGGCCAGTCTCAACGCGGGATGGATCGATCTCCAGGAGTGGGGCATGGGGAGGATGCATGTGTTTGCCGACCGGGTGCGGCGCGGTCCGGCGATGGCGGCGCATCTTGATACGGGGCTTCGCGGCGAGCGAGCGGCGCTGTTTTACTTGCGGCGGTCGGGCTACACGGTTGTGGCGGCGCGGTGGAAGAGCCCGAAGATGCGCGGCGATGTGGACCTGATCGGATGGGACGGCGACTGGCTCTGCTTTATCGAGGTGAAGACGCGCACGGCGCGGGATATGAGCCCAGCGGAGTCGGCGGTTGATCGGGATAAGCAGAAGATGCTGCGACGTTTGGCGCGTGCCTATATGCGCGCCTTTCCTGAGGAGGCGCGGCGAGTCATTCCGGTGCGGTTCGATGTCGTTTCGGTGTACTTTCTGGAGAGCGGTACTGAGTTTGAGGTGTTTCAAGGAGCGTTCGAATGGCGGTGACCTACGCAAAAGGGACGGCTCTGGAGGAGCTTGATCCCGTTGAGTTGGGGATTCGGCTGGCAGAGGTTGTGGCGGGCGTGATGCCCTGGCTTGAAGGAGTTTCGGGAGCGCGGGCAGGTATGACGCCAGCGGAGGGAAAGTGGTCGGCGAAAGAGGTGATCGGCCACCTCATCGACTCGGCCGTCAACAATCTGGAACGGATCGTGCGGCTGGACATAGTCCTCGATGTCGAGCCGGAGGTGCGCGCCCAACCCTATGAGCAGGACGAGTGGGTGCGGGCGCAGCACTATGCCGAGAAGGAATGGGTTGAGGTGTTGGAACTCTGGCGCGTACTGAACGCGCACATCGCCTGGACGATGCGGCAAGTGGCCCGGGAACATCTCGGGCGAATCTGTGTCTTTCCCGACACGCATGTGACGATGGGTTTCCTGATGGAGGACTATATCGCTCACATGGAATACCATTTGAAAGCGCTGAAGGCTGTGTTGTAAAACAGCAGGCAGCCGATTTCGCTGTCGCCGGTGTCTAATTGTCTGTGAGGGTCATGCAATGACGTTGCTGAATGCACCGGAGTACAACGAACACCGCGAGATGCGAAAACGGAACCTTCTGATTGGAAGCGGAGTTCTGCTGCTGATCTTGATTGTGGTCACGCTCGCGGGTTATTTTGCCGGGCATGGGTGGTTCTTCATGAACCTGCCGGAAGAGCACACGGTCAGCAAGTTCCTCACTGAGCTTGAGGCGAAGGATTATGGAAAGGCCTATGCGATCTGGATGAATGATCCCCAGTGGCAGCAACATCCGCAGAAGTACGACTACACGCTAAAGCGATTTACCGAGGATTGGACGACGGCGAGCGACTGGGGCCCGATACGCACGCACCACGTCGATATCTCGAAGCGTACCGGGACAGGCATCATCGTGGCGGTGACTGTGAACGGCAGCGCGAAGAAGATGTTCATGTGGTACGAACTGTCGAATGGGACGCTGACTTTTCCGGCGCCGTATCACCTGGAATATTGATTATTATCCTTAGCATTGATGACTGATAAAGCAGCAGCACTCCGGCGGCAGATTCTTGAGCTAACCGCGCAGTTTCACGCAGAAGCGTTCCCTGATGCGGAGTTTGCGCCCGGGGCCTCGGTGGTCCCGGTCTCCGGTAAGGTCATTGGACCGGACGATTTCTGTTCGGTCGTGGACGCGACGTTGGATGGGTGGTTCACCGCCGGAAGGTTCGCCAGAGATTTTGAGAGCAGGCTGGCGGAATACATTGGGGTGCGCTCCGCCTCGCTCGTAAATTCCGGCTCCTCCGCTAATCTCTTGGCGTTAAGCGCGCTGACTTCGCCAAAGCTCGGCAAGCGTCAGTTGAAACCGGGCGATGAAGTGATCACGGTCGCCGCGGCATTTCCGACGACAGCGAATCCGATTCTGCAGAACAGAATGGTCCCAGTTTTTATCGATGTGGCGCTACCGACCTATCAGATTGATGTGAGCCAGTTGGAGGAAGCGTACAGCCCGAAGACGAAGGCCGTGATGCTCTCTCACACTCTTGGCAACGTCTTTGATCTCGATGCAGTGACTGCATTTTGCCGCAAATATAACCTGTGGCTCATCGAGGACTGTTGCGATGCGTTGGGTTCGACCTACAAGGGAAGGATGGTGGGCACGTTCGGCGATATCGCTACCTTCGA
>JBDTDX010000347.1:0-2171 GCA_039922815.1 Granulicella sp. | reverse complement strand
TGCGCGCCGCCGGGCGACAAGCCGACGCCGCAGGAGTTGCGGAACTGTTCGAGCCATCTGGCGAACGAGATTGCGGAACTGCCGAAGGTGCGCGTGGTGGTCTGCCTGGGAAAGATTGCGTGGGATGGGTACCTGGCGCACCTGCTGGGAATGGGCGTGATCGAGCGGCGGTCGGCATACAAATTCACGCACGGCGCGGAGTATTTGCTGCCGAACGGGCTGTATCTGCTAGGGACGTATCATCCGTCGCTGCGCAATACGAATACGGGGCGGCTGAATGCGGTGATGTTTACGCGGATCTTTGTGCGGGCGCGGGCGCTCGCAGGTCTGGATGGGCCGGTTGATCCCCGCCGAAAACCAACCCGAGCGGCCAAAAGGGAATCCTAAGAGTTGAGAAGAGATTCCGATACGAGGTTTATATGAGTGCAAAAGGTGTTTGGTTCGCTTTTAGTGTCGGTGTTGCCGCGGGAGCAGCTGTAGCCCTGCTATACGCTCCTCAGACCGGGGTCAAGACCCGGAAACAGCTTCGCAGGGGGATCGATGAGGCCTCGGATTATCTCGAGGATGCGGGCGATTACCTGAAGGAGCAGGCCGAACGGTTGAGCAATGAAGCTCAGAAGGCCATCAAACAGACCAAGGTCAAGGTAAGCGATCTGGTGGACGAGGCCGTCGATCGGTCGAGCGGCGCGGTGAAGTCAGTCACATCGATGTTTTAGGTTTGCGGTGTTAGCTCTCCCCAGGAGCTGTGCAATCAAAGAAGCCCCGGCAATTTGCCGGGGCTTCTTTGTGGGCGATGGAAATGGTTTAGACGGTGGTCAGTGCGAGGCCAGCGAGCTTCTCTTCGCCGTCTGCTGCGATGGGGCGATAGAAGAGGTGGTTGTTCTCCATGTAGACCTCGATGAAGGCAGGCCGCTCGACGATGCCGCCGCCGATGAGGGCTTCGGAGAGCGGATCTTCGATGTAGCGTTGCAGAGCGCGACGGAGAGGGCGTGCCCCGTAGGTGCGGTCCGAGACCGTTTTCTCAAGGATCCACCGTTTCGCGTCATCGTTGACCGAGATGGTGATGGACTTGTGGACGAGGTTGACGTTGAGCTGCTGTACGAGCAGTTCGAGAATCTGCATCAGGTCCGCATCCGAGAGCGATGTGAAGATGATGATCTCGTCGAGACGGTTGAGGAACTCGGGGTTGAAGGTGCGCTTGACCTCGCCCCTTACGAGCTCCTCCATCTTTTCCATGACCATGTCCTCTTTCTCGCTTTGGAAGCCGAGGCCCTGGCGCTTCTGCAAGTGCTTGGCGCCAATGTTCGAGGTCATGATGATGATGCAGTTCTTGTAGTCGACGGTATTGCCGAGGCCGTCGGTAAGCTGGCCGTCTTCAAAGACCTGCAAGAGCAGGTTGAAGACGTCGGGGTGCGCCTTTTCGATCTCGTCGAGCAGAACGACGGAGTAGGGATTGCGCTTGACGCGCTCGGTGAGTTGACCGCCCTCCTCGTAGCCGACGTAGCCCGGAGGCGAGCCGATCAACTTCGAGACAGAGTGCTTCTCCATGAACTCCGACATGTCGAAGCGAATGAGCGCCTTCTCGGAGCCGAAGAGGAACTGCGCGAGGGTGCGGGCCATCTCCGTCTTGCCGACGCCGGTGGGTCCGAGGAAGAGGAAGCTGCCGATGGGGCGGGCGGGATTCTTCAAGCCAGCTCGCGAGCGGCGGATTGCGCGGGAGAGGGCAGAGATCGCCTTGTCTTGCGAGATGACGCGCTTGTGCAACTCTTCCTCAACGCGGAGGAGACGCTGCATCTCTTCCTCTTTGAGGGAGTTGATGGGAACACCAGTCCAGCGGCTGACTACATCTTCGATATCTTCGCGGGTCACGATGCCAGCGGAGGAGTCGTCGAGGTGGTATTTGTCGCGGAGTGCGCGGAGATTCTCGCGCTCCTTGCGCTCTTCGTCCGAGTAGAAGCGCGCCTTCTCGAACTCGTGGTTCGCGATGGCGTTCTCCATGCGGTGGACGATGAACTTGATGCGCTTCTGGACCTCGGTCAGCTCCTCGGGGAGCGAGGTCTGGCGGAGCTTGACACGCGCGCCGGCCTCGTCGATCAGGTCGATCGCCTTGTCGGGCAGGAAGCGGTCGGGGATGTAGCGGCTGGAGTGCGAGACGGAGAAGGTGATCGCCT
>JBDTDX010000346.1:0-13573 GCA_039922815.1 Granulicella sp. | reverse complement strand
AGGCCAAGGGTCAGGGCGCAGGCGGCAAGCTGCTGCACATGCTGCTCGTCGAGGCTGAAAATCAAGGCGTACAGTGTGTCAGCCTCTTCACGCGCATCCCCGATTTCTTCTTCCACTTCGGCTTTCGCGTCGTCGATCGCACGGTGCTCCCCGACAAGATCTACAAGGATTGCCAGGCCTGCCCCCGCCTCTACGCCTGCGATGAGGTTGCAATGGTGCGTGGCCAACTACCCCGCGTCGCCCTGCTTGGCCCCAGCAAGATCGCCGAGCCCGAACTGGTCAAGCTTCAGATCGGCTCCATCGCGCAGACACATTAGAGCAAGGTAGCAGTCAGCGCAGATCTGCCGTGCACCTTTGTTTGTCATTCCCGAAGGGAATCTGCGGTTGCCTTCCTCACACCAATAGCAAATCTGCCCTAAAGCCTCATCGTCCGTAGCCGCAGCGCATTCGCAATCACCGAGACCGAGCTCAGACTCATCGCCGCCGCAGCAATCATGGGACTCAGCAGCAGCCCCGTAAACGGGTACAGCACACCCGCAGCGAGGGGCACGCCAAGCGCGTTATAGACAAACGCCAGGAAGAGGTTCTGGCGAATGTTTTTCATCGTCCTCTGGCTCAGGTGCCGAGCCTTCAGGATCGACCGCAGATCGCCGTGGATCAGCACCACCCCGCCCGTCTCCATCGCCACATCCGTACCCGTACCCATGGCGATACCGATATTTGCCTTCGCCAGCGCAGGCGCATCATTAATACCGTCGCCAGCCATCGCGACAACCCACCCCTCCGACTGCAGACATTCAATCACCGCTGCCTTGCCCTCAGGCGAAACACCCGCTTCAAACGCAGTCCCGAGCTTCCCGGCAACGGCTGCGGCAGTCGTGGAATTATCCCCTGTCAGCATCATCAGTTTCAATCCAGCCTGCTGAAGCTCCTCGATCGCCTGCGGCGTGGATTGCTTGATCGGGTCGGCAATGGCGACCAATCCGGCGTAGCGATTGCCAATCGAGACAAACAGCACAGTCTGCCCCTCTTTGCGGAGAGCTTCCGCCTGCGCAGCAACCGGCAACGAAACTCCAAGCCCTGCGAATAGCGTCTCATTCCCGGCAGCAACCTGTTCGCCGGCGATAGCTGCATGAACCCCCTGACCGGTGACCGATACAAAGTCCGCAACCGGCAGCAGGGATAGCTTGCGCTCCTCTGCTGCAACCACAATCGCCTGGGCAAGCGGGTGCTCGCTGGCGTTTTCGAGACTCGCCAACTGTTGCAGAAGACTCGCCTCGTCGAAGCCCTCCGCCGCAACGATCGTCGTCACGCGCGGTTTCCTTCGGTCAACGTGCCCGTCTTGTCGATCACAAGCTTATCGAACTTCTCAAATATTTCGAGCGCCTCGGCGTTGCGAATCAGAATCCCCTGCCCCGCACCGCGACCCGTCCCCACCATGATCGCCATCGGCGTCGCCAACCCCAGCGCGCACGGACACGCAATGATCAACTCCGCCACCGCATTGATCAGCGCATGCGCGTAGTGCCGCTGCGGCTGTGCCTCAAAATGTCAGGCCATCGCGTCCGTCTGAAAAGTGCCTACCGCTCGAGTTCATGCATCCACATGGCTCGGCCGTTGAATGCCAAGCCGCTTCATGATGCTATGAAGCGTATTGGGATGAACGTCGAGTATCGCTCCGGCACCGTTTGGTCAACTCATCAACCAACCGGTTTGATCCAGCACCTGCAGGATATGCTGCCGCTGAATACTTTCAAGCGTGGCTGCCGATGTTGGCTCAGCTGCCAACTCCTCATCGGTACTACTGTGAGATGTCTCAAGCGGCAGAAAATCAGCTCCAAGCCTGAGAACAGATCCCTTTGAAAGAACGACACCCCGCTCAATCACGTTTTGCAACTCCTGAATGTTTCCTGGCCAGGAGTACTCAACCAACAGATCCATCGTTTTTTGAGAAATCGATCCGATCGGCTTTCCCGTTCGCTTCGCTGTTTGCTCAAGAAACAGAATGACCAGCTGTGGAATATCAGATCGTCGCTCCCTCAATGCGGGCACGCGCAGTGGGATTACATTGAGGCGGTAGGACGGATCGGCTTCATCAACCGTTTTTTTGGACGGGACGGGACAACCGCTGGAAGCATTGCTGTGAGTGCTCTCCTGGGTGGTCACTTCAGTCGTAGGTTTCATAGTGATCTCTGGTCTCGCTGACCCGGACATTGCCCTACCGGAACCGGGGATTGCCGCGACCTGTTCGACGATGTTTGCGTGAGAGTGGATTCTTCAAGTCGTAAATCGCTATTTTACCGTGCCTCCGAGGTGCTGGCTAAACCTGGCCACTCGCGCCTTGTCAGGGGAAATAGGAATTAAAAGGTCAGTCCCGCTGTATGCGAATTCCGTAACAACCTAGCTCCTGCCCGCAACGCCGACCCCAAAAATCATGCGCTCTGATATATCCGATGTGCCGCGGGGGGCGTGGCTGCGCGTCGTAATCGAGGGCGCGCAATTCTGACGGATTTGCTGCCTTGATATGCTTATAGTTCGTGACGAGAGGTCTTTTGCCCGACTCGATCCCTGAGGTGGATTCGCTCCTTCATCTCCTATCGAGCCGGCTAGAGATATGAGTCAAATGAAACGAAGGCTGCGCCACGGAGGCATTCGAATGACTGGTTTGTTTTCATGAGTGTGTCCTCACTCATTGCCCTGCTGCTATCAATTACAGGGCTGTTCGCCTATCTCAACCATCGGTTCCTTCGCCTGCCACTCTCCGTTGGTGTGATGGCGATCGCGGTCGCGTTCTCTTTGCTTGCCATTGTCGCAGAGCATCTTGGGCTGCCTTTGCGCGGAGTGGCGAGTGGTGCGGTCGCGCACGTGAATTTCAGCGAGGCTTTTCTCGATGGCATGTTGAGTTTCATGCTGTTTGCCGGGGTGCTCCATGTGGATCTAGCGGAACTTCGCGAACAGAAGATGTTGGTTGCCGTACTCGCCACAGTGGGGGTTGTGATTTCTACGGCCGTTGTCGGTTTGAGCACGTGGTTCGTCTTTCGCTCTCTCGGCTTAGTAGTGCCGTTCCTTGCCTGTCTTACTTTTGGCGCCCTGATCTCGCCGACGGACCCGATAGCGGTCATGGGTTTACTAAAGCAGGTGAATGCACCGAAATCTCTTTCTACGAAGATCGCTGGGGAATCACTCTTCAACGACGGTATTGGCATTGTTGTGTTCTTGCTTGTTTTGAGAATGTGGACCAGCGGCTCCGACACGATTCATTGGCAACACACATTTCTCATGCTGCTGGGGGAAGTAGGTGGTGGTATCGGGCTCGGACTTCTTCTCGGTGCCATCTGTTTCTTTCTGCTCCGCTCCATCGACAACTACCAGGTTGAACTCATGCTGACCTTAGCTCTGGTGAGCGGCGGCTATCAGCTTGCCTCGACGCTGCACGCGAGCGGTCCCCTGACGATCGTTACTGCCGGACTCTTGATTGGGACCTATGGCCGAAAGAAAGCGATGTCGTCTACCACGCGAAAAAATCTGGATCTGTTTTGGGAAACGCTCGACGAACTCTTGAGTGGGATACTTTTCGTACTTATCGGTCTTGAGGTACTTCTACTGCCTTTCGAGAAGGGATATCTTATTGCGGCCATCTGCGCGATTCCGCTGGTTCTCGCCAGCAGATTCGTCAGCCTCGTCGTCCCCCTGGGAGCTTTCAAGATTTTCAAGCAAGGTGAAACACCCATTTCTATTCTGACGTGGGGAGGCCTCCGCGGAGGGATTTCGATTGCATTGGCGCTATCTCTGCCAACCGGCCACGTTCGCGAAGTGATCGTCCTCTCCACCTATGCGGCAGTAGCGTTTTCAATCCTTGTGCAGGCCACAACAATGCCCCACCTTCTGCGAAGAATTCTCGGAAACCCTGCTCCCGAAAGTCTTCCTTCGTAATAGCATTGACACTCGCATTCCCTGTCGAAATCACGATGAAGATCATCCCTCGATCTCGAATTCTGTTTCGAATCATCGCGTATACCGGTTCTATTGCTGCTCTGGGCGGCCTGGCATTCGCTGGATACTATGCCTACAAGAGCCGCGTCCTTCCCTTCCCTTCATTTCAACATCGATCGTTGCCGTCTCCCGTACAGACCGAGCGGGGATTGGAGCTTCGCTTCCCAAATGAGAATTTGATCGGGATCGTCGGTGAATTCCCCGACGAACTGACCGCCTATCTCCGACTTCAATACCTGCGAAGTGCTAAGCCGCTCGTCGGCCGAGAAATCCTGATGACGAGCTCTGAAGACAAGACTGGCCCGGTCTTTCGTCTCCGTGTCCTCCTGGATAACGACCTCCTTGGAGGAGCGGAGCTACTGTCACAGCTTCAGATCGAACATTACATCTCCCACTTTGAATGGGACTCTCCGCCTCGCACAACCATCACTGAATGGGAGCAGCAGAACCAGCTCTTCGAGGAGGCGTACCAACAACCTGTCAAGGAGCGCTTGCTTCATCTGCCACCGGCACAGCTCCACACCGCTGTTGCGCAGTTCATCCTTTTCAAAGGGCGAACAGACCCACGTATTCGAAGGCAGTTGGAACCCGATCTCAAAGCAATGTCGCGCGATGACTCACTGGCCTTTGCGGCGGACATGATCGCGGTGGCCAAGTTTTACGATCTCCCTCTGGACATGTTGCTGGGAGTGGGTGCGATGGAGAACAACTACCTTGATGTTCGCGGTGACCTCAAGCACGCCGTTTGGAAGAGACGCGCACAACGTGGCGATATCGTTCTCAAGAGAAGAGGCGGCAGAGTTCTTGTGAGCAACTATTCGATCGGGCCATGGCAGATCACTCGCGAAACTTTGCGATATGTCCATGCGCTTTACTTGAAGGACAAGCGCAACTACAGCGACCTGCCAGAGCGACTACAGCCACCGAAGAAGCTGGACCTGGATCATGTAGATGGGCACGTCCTCACGACGTATGCGGGTCTTCTCCTCCGAACCCTGTTGGACTACTTCCACGGCGATGTGGAAAAGGCGGTGGGCGCATACAACGGAGGAGCGGGCCGCCCCAATTTGAAATATGCACAAGGGGTATCTATCGTCGCCGACTATGCGCATCGTGTACTTGGTATGGCTGCCGGGCGTAAGGGCATTGCCGTCCAGGAGACCCCACTGACAACAGTTGATTTGACGGCCGATCCGTAAGTTTCTCTACCGGAAATGAGGACACTTCTATAGCGCTGGACGTCATTTCCGTTCGGCAGCTAGCTTTGGTTCAAGTCGGCATGAAGATGACGCACCTTATCCTCTTCGTCTTTGGTTACGAGATGTGGTTCGACAATTTTGAGTACGCGTTTCAAAGCAGCCATCACAAATCGATCTGACGATGCGTATATAGCGATGTGTCCAACCGTATCATCCAAAATGCCTTCCAGCGATGGACGCGGAACGATCAGCCTGAGTGTTTCACTTTCGTCCTGCCTGAACTCGCTTGCGCGTGGTTGCTGTGCCAGTCTGGATATCCCGCTGGCTAACGCATCGATCCCGTTGATTGCCGTAAAAGGATCATTGATTCCCGGCGAAAGAGCACGAACCACCACATCCGTCAGTTGCTGGAACTGATAGCGAATGTCCTGCAGCGCCGTTCGGTCGTCGCCAAACGTGAACGATTCCTGAACACCGCACTGGTCTTCCGGTTGAAGAGAACTCCCCCAGCAATGAACCAAATCTGCACCTGAAACATAGTGATCGCCGGGCTTGATCAGGATCTCGAACACCGAGTCGGTTTTCTTAGCCAACTCCATCAGGCGATCAAGATCAATCGATTGGAGATAGCCATACTGGTCTGCCGAGATGGAGACGAACGCGCCCTCCCGGTCTTTGGCCCACTGTGCCGCTTCCTTATCGGGCCGTCCGGCAGCGCTCGGATACAGTTTCGGGATGGTCTGCTTCAGATCCTCCGAGATGACGGCGACGATGTGCGAAGCCTGAATAGAAGTCGAGACGTGATGCACGAAATAGATCAGCAGGATCAGACTAATGACTGAAAGAACAATCGCAACAGTTACGGAAATCGCTGGGACGAAACCGCCCGAGAAATCGGAGCCACGAATCGAACGCACCACCAACACGCTGTAGATAAATGTCGAAACAAATGTTCCCAGCAATATTTGCGTAATGCGATCGCGCATAAAATTGCGCAAAACACGAGAGCCATATTGCTGCGATGCGATGGAGAGCGCGACAGAAGCAAGCGAGAATGTAACACTGGCCGCTGTAATCATCGACCCGGCGATGGTACTCAAGAGAGAACGAGCACCTTCAGGTCCGCCAGAATAGGCCCACGGGAGAGATGCCTTGATCCCTGGATCGACTCTCTCGTCCACGAACAGGAGAAGCAGAGCAAATCCTGCGGCAACAAAAAGCATGAGTGAAGGCAGGAACCAGAACCCTGTTCTTAGTTGGTCGAGGAATTGCCTAAGTCTCGTGCGCATGCGTTGGAACTCCAGGGAGTCGATCAGATAGCGTCTAAACTTCTACTCGCCTAGGAGGCGTACCGAAGGTTTCCCAAGTCGTGGGAGGACCACGAATCGAACAAAGTCGTTTGGCATACCGAAGGCATCTGCCTCGAACTTCGGACACGCAGGAACTACTTTGCAGACTCCGTACTGAGGGTCTGAAGTTTCTTGAAGATTTGACTAAGTTGAGCGCGAACACCTGGGTCAGCCTTGGCCAGGCCAGCAATGGTGGAATCTCTCATACTCAACACTTCAGTGAGTGTCTGCTTCGCGTTGTTGTCATCGGTGTTGTCTACATATTGCCGAAGTTCGGTAAAGAGTTTCGAAGCCTTCTGGGAGGCGTCTGCATAGTTATTGCTGTCGCTATCCGCGGAAACAATTGCAGCCTGCAGTGCAAAGCTATTGAGTTTGAGTTGATTCTCTGTGTGATGAAGGGACTTCTGGCCGGCATTGCCCTGATCAGTCAGGGAAACGATTTTGTCTTCCAGATGAGACTTGGCCATGTACTCGGGAACGAATCCAAGGAGAAGTCCAACTATAAGACAGACCAAGGCAGTTAGCCCGAGCGTCTTAGTGGTATGAGTCATGTTATGTGTCCTTTCAAGGACAGAGAATATCTGTGGCTTAGACAAGGCGAATGCGCGAGGAACTGGATACATTCCTCGCGCATTCTCTTAGCGTGTTGAGCGGAAGTAGCGCGAGAGCGTGTTCACAAACTGCCTGCCGTTAGCAGGCGTACGCACTCCACCGCTAAGGATCTCGCGATACGTCTTGGCTTTGCCACCGTAGAAGAGGTTCGTGTCGTCCGTGTTTTGCGAGATTGTCGCGCCATTCAGATCGACACCGGCGAACAAGCCCTTCGCACGAGAGTAAGTCAGCAACTCTGCATTGAGAAGAATGTCCGTTGCTGCTTCTGCGTGTCGCCCTACTGGACCTGCAGCTGCTGAGGCACCAGCACCGATTTTGAATTTCGAATGCAGTAAATCTTCAAAGCCTTTGCTATTGACTGCTACAAGAACCAGATCGGTGGCCTGGCCGCCAATCTGAAAGCCGAAGCTTGCTCCCGCGAGACGGATGAAGACTGGAGCCGACCAGCGTCCACGATTGCGGCAGGAAACAACGCCTTGTCCGTAAGAGGCGCCAACGATGAAGGCACCCTTCTTCACGCTCGGGATCACTGCGATGCAATTGGCCTTGCTTACGATGGTGTCCGGAATGCCTCCATCAGGAACATTCTCGATCTCCCGAACTACCTTCGATGCTTCCGCGAGGCGATCGGTAAGATCAGACATGTCCTGTGAATATGCAGGTACAACGGCGAATGATGCCAATGTTGCGACTGAGAGCATTACCGCCCAGAAATTAAGCTTCATTTTGAAATTCTCCTTATGCGGATCAACCTCGAAGTGATCTCACCGATCAGAATCTTCAAAAGCAGGTCCTGAGTTGTAGGATGCAGGATTTCTAACCCTAGACCGGATTTTGAGTTTAGGCGACAAAAGAGCAGCATCGGATGGAAGCGAAGTGATCGTTCGATATATTAGTTCGCGTGCATATTTGGACGAACAACGATGGCGGTCCTGGTCGCCTTCACAGGATGCCTGTTGGTTTATGACGATGAGCGATACCACTGCTTCAGCAAGTCTGCTGTAGATCGGCGCATGTAGTGCCAGCATAAAGCTGCTGTTGGTTTGGCTCGCAAGCAATTGCGGGGGATTACGATGAAAAGCTTAGTGATCCACAAGGTAGCTTCCCGGGGGGCGGTGTGAGCCCTGAAGGTGGAGGAAGAAGCTCATGCAGGCATTTGCGCCTAATTGGGTGAAATCCTCTGTAACGGGGCGCTTTGGTGGACGGACCTGGGTCTTTCTTGCCCAGACGGGAGGAACATAGGACGACACCGTTCGCGGCTTTCTGAAACCCCTTCGATCTTATTTCTTCTAGTGACAGAATCAGTAACTTGGAAGTAGCATTACCACCAAATGATAAAGCGTTCCCTGTTATCGATACTATTGTTGGCCTGCGCCTCGGCTGCGCTGGCACAGTCCACGCAGGAAACAACATTCACCGGGCAGCCCGCGACCCTGCTGTCCAACGACAAGCTGCAGGTCACCGTCATGACGCAGGGCGGTGCGATCGCCAGTGTTGTGCTCGCGAACGATCCCCAAAAGCGAAATCCGATGTGGTCAGGCGGGTCGGCCAGGCCGGGCACATTCACCGGCATCCTCGGGCACTTCGTCGCCGTAGATGGTTTTGGACAACCGTCTGCCGAGGAGCGAGCCGCTGGATTTCCACAGCATGGCGAAGCTCACACTGTAAAAATGATGGTCACTCCGTCGAAAGACGAGGGAGGCGCGGCCCTGAGCCTCACCGGGAAACTGCCCATCGTGCAGGAGAACTTTACCAGGACATTTCACATCGTCCAAGGCGAGAACGTGGTGTATGTGGACAACGTGCTCGAAAATCTGCTGGGCTTTGACCGTCCGGTCAACTGGGCTGAGCACGCAACGATCCAGGCGCCGTTTGTGAAGCCGGGTGTGGCGTCCATCGGGGTCTCCGGCTCACGCTCGCAGACCAGACCCACGACAATCACCCCGATGGTTCCCCCGATACCCAGTACAACTCCGGAAGCCGCAACTGCCGAACAGACTGCACCACCCGCTCAAGCTGTACGCAGACAGGGGGGCGTCCGTCGCCCGGAGAGGTTGGCTCCCGGGGAAGATTTCACTTTCCCGATGGCTCCCGGCCGCGACGGCAAGCTGGTTGACATGAGTCAGTTCCCCGACGACCCGCCGCAGGGCGATCACATCGCGACGCTTCTCGATCCGACGCGGACTCTGGAGTGGGTCGCCACAGTCAATACGGAACAGGGAATGATCTATGGATATCTCTTCCGCCGGGAAGACTATCCGTGGATTCAGATGTGGGGAAGTTATCCGTCAATCGACGGTCTCGTGAAAGGCATGGAATTCAGTACCCAACCGTACGACATCAACAAATCCACCGTCATTGACGCCGGTCCCATGTTCGGCACGCCCACATTCCGTTGGCTACGCGCGAAGGGGAAGCTCGAAACCCACTTCCTGTTTTATTACGCCCCTATTCCAGCTGGGTTCAAGAAGGTGGATGACGTGCGGTTGGAGAATAAGCAAATCGTCATCGAGGACCACGGCAATCACAAGACCCTGAAGCTCGCTGCGTCGCGTGGTCTCTAGGGTACCAACGGGCAGCGTTGCGTGTGAAAACCAATTCGCAGGGTGAGCAATGATGGCAGGTGTCGAGCTAAGCTGCGTTGCTGTCATGCCCGGCTCTTGAGGTCCTCAATCTAGTGCATCCTGTACTCCGCCGGCAGCCCCTCGACGCTCGAGTTCTTCGCCCCTCTATACCCGTGCGGCAGAGGGCAATGCCCACGCGCACCCCCATCCTGCTTCCGCCTCTCGCCCCTGTATAACAGGTCAAGAGAAAATCGAGTATGCTTGCGTACAACGAAGATGCTCAAAGATTCCAAATATGTTCCATACGGCAGTCCCAAGGCATTCGATTCCCATGTCGTTTTACAGGCAAACAGGTTGAGGATGCGAGGCAGTGACTCTACTGGTCGCGGCGAACGGATTGTCTGCTGCTGGTTCATTAACTTCCTGCCGCGCCTCTTCCCAAGACAAACAGGCGCACGATCCGCATTCAGATGTATAAGAAAGAGCGCTATAAAGTTCGTTTATGAAGCGGTCGAAAACATCAGCCTCAACATCCCAAACTGGAGAAAAGCATGATTAAAACCAGGCTAGCTATTATCCTCACGCTGCTCGGCACTTCCCTCCTTGCGCAGACACCACCTCAACCCGTTGCCCCAACCCAGGATCAGCTTCAGAGCGAACCCGAAACTCAGCTCCAGGACCGACCTCTCCGCCGACCGGCCGCAGAGTCCACGACTATGACCAACGCGCGCGAGCCTCTGTCGAATATGCAGACCGCTGTCTCCATTGATCGATACATAGGCGACGCGACAAAATCGCCTTCGCGCCAATGGGAGAACGTCATGTTTACGCAAAACATTCTGCGCAGAGGCAATCCGGACCCCACCCTGCCTGGCGATCCGGGCGCTGTGCTTCGCTATAACAAATCGCTCGATCTTGCTACACTTCCCGCGAAAAACATTACTCCTCTTCTCCAGCTTCCCGACCAGTTCATCCTGTATGTCGAGAGCGGTCAGGGACGCCTCGATAACGGCAAGCAGTATTGGGACTTGCGCGAGGGTATTGCGATTCTCATGCCGCCTGAAGCGCTGCATCGCTTCACCAACACCGGCGCTGACCCGCTTAAAATGCTCGTCTTCACCTATGACATGGACAATGTCACGGCACGCAAAGACATCCTGGTGCGGGATACGAACTTGATGGCGATGACGGAAGACAACGTTCACTGGAGCAACATGAGCAAGTATGTCTTCCTTGGACCCGATGGACTGTCCAAGCAAGACCATGTGCTCCTCGTCTACATGGGGCCCATGACCATTGCCGGCGCTCATGCTCACACTCCTCCTCAGGAAGAAGTCTGGACCAAAGTGAGCGACGGCCCTTCTCTGATGCAGGTGGGCAGCGAGATCCGCAACTGGACTCAGAACATGGCCGTACTTGCACCTCCAAACGGAAAGACCGTGCACGCGGCCTTCAATTTGAGCCCTGACAAGATTCAATATTGGTTCTATTTTGGGCGGCTCAACTTCCCCACCCCGCAGGCTCCACCCACTCCCCCACGGACTCCCAATGCTCCGAATCCTTTCATTGCTGAGGCCCTTACGCGTTCGACGGTTGCCGGCAAGCCTCTTTCCTCGCTGCCAGCTGATGCCTATCATTGGTAGACAAAAGCAAATCTCAGGCGGTTGCGTATGACAGCTAAGATGTCAATGATGTTTCTTCCACCAGCGGAACTAGGTTGTCTCACCACGGAGTATCGCGTTTCACTTGTCAGAAATGTTCGGATGGATTAGTCGCGGGCGTGAGTAGTACTTGGTGTACAAGTGCTGAGTCAGCGGGTACCCGCTGGCTCAGAGACATCCAAGGAGGCTCCTCGTGACCAGTATGGACTCTATCGGTTTGGACATCCACAAGAAGAAGATCAGCTATTGCGTGAAGTACGCTGCCGGTGAGGTGCGTGCAGAGTGCACGATTCCAGCCAACCGGCAGAGTTTGGATGACTGGATGCAAGCGCTGCTTCAGCCGTGGATGAGGCCATGGAAGTGACCATGTTTACCGACTGGATCAACGATCATCTGCTGCCGCATGCTTTCCGCTGTGAAGGTGGCGGGCCCGTTGATGCTGTGGGCGATCGCTGCTGCGAATAAGTAGTACGATCGCTACGCTTTGAAATCCGATGCGCTGTAAGCGTCCGGTTTCCATGCGGGAATGGCCCAGTCCGCAGGAACGGTCCCGACCTTCACCGGAGCGCCATTGCGCTCCATCTTCGAATAATAGGCAGTTTGCAGGCACTGAAACTTCTTCCGCATCACTTCCATTGGCTGATACAGCGTGCGTTGTTCGAAGGTTCGCTGAATATCCATCAACTGACGGAAGAATCGCGTGATGGCATCGGAACCGGCTGGGATGACGGTCGACACGTTGCCCTGCTTACACATGATGTTGAACGAGAAGAGATCGGTTCCCGCGCCCTGCATGGAGAGAGCGAATGGTTTTCGCTGATCGGTTTTGGGATAGACGTAGTCCACGTTCAGGAATCCCGTCTTGCGCACATCGTCGGTGTTCATGCTGATGGATTCCACGTCGTAGCCGAGGATCTTCATCATCAGGTACGGAAGGTGGAAGTGGGGTTCATCGGGAATCTCCGCCGTCGCGAAGGCTCCCATGATTTCGCCCGCGTTCTTTAACTGGCGCAACGCGATGTGTCCCTGATCGTTATGCTCGAAGGGAACGGTAGCCATCACAGGCGTGCTGTGCTTCGCCGCAAGATCGAGCATATCGTCCATGTGCACGAGCGAGTCTGACCAGTGCCGCTGGAGGAAACTGGGGATTCCGGCCTGAATATAGGGCCGCAGAAGAAGGTGCTGCCAGGGCGCAAGGATGAGGTCGCCGACGAGAACGGCATCCACTTTGCCGACCATGGCATCGTAGCGATCGACCACCTCGCACTCCCACTTATCAGCAAAAGCGCGCGCCTTTTGAGTGTCTTTGTCCCACACGTAAGCGGGCCGCATGCGCAGGAGACTGGTCCCCTCATATCTCCCCTTCGGACTGAGAAGATTGGCCCAGATATCCCAAAATGAGTAGTCGAGGCCGAGGGCTCCAACCTTCATGACCGGAATGGAAGCGGCCACCGGGCCCGCGGCGGAGGCAACACCCGTCGTCATCATCGCGGCGGCCGTGCCCGCTCCCGCCATTTTCAGAAAGTCGCGCCTGCCGGAGCGCAGAGTGTTCGACATGCCGTTCTCCTTTTTGTCCATTCAGTTGACGCGGACGATTATAGCTCCGAGTCCGCGATCAAGAAAACGCCGTCATCGAGTTGTGGTTTGCAAGATGGACCGCGACCTTATTGCGCGCAGCTTCTTCAGCTCAGTTACCGACTTGCCCCGCAAGATTGGCCTTTGCATCACGGCTTACTCGGCAAGTGCAAAACGCGCCCAGTGAGAGTGCTCAGACCCGACATACTGCATTTGTAGTAACGATCTCACCGCGACAGGCCACTAGTTTGCCGGATGCATCTTTAGCGTCGCCACCCAAACGGTTCGCGGCACCCTCCCCGGCGTTGCAGATATCAGTGCAGAATGATTAAATCTTTTCTTCTTGACCTGTATGACAGGATTCTGGTATGTTTCCGCGTGATTGAGGAAGCACCTTTTGTGTCTCTCCGCATAGAGGTTTGCCTAGAGAGGTCATAAGATGCCCACAGAACCAGTCACGACCGCCGAAGAATTTAAGGTGCAAGTGATTCATCTGCGACGAGATTATTGAGGGGAAGCTTTACCGGGTTCAAAAGGGTGATGTCATCGTTCTGGCTCCTGGCGTGGAGCATGGCGCATACATTCGTGACGTGGACGTGTATGCGATCGACATCTTTGGC
>JBDTDX010000345.1:0-9815 GCA_039922815.1 Granulicella sp. | reverse complement strand
GAGGAGGATCTCGCCTTCGGTGACGACGTAGTTCTCACGGCGCGCCAGGACCTGCGCGAGCGTGCTCTTGCCGGAGCCGTTCGGCCCCATGATCGAGTGGACCTCTCCGGCGTTGACTGTGAGGTTAAGACCCTTGAGGATCTCGCGGTTTTCTATTCTTGCGTGTAGATTTCTGATCTCCAACATCGACATAGGCTAGCCAACACTCCCTTCCAAACTGACGCTGAGCAACTTCTGGGCTTCGACGGCGAACTCCATGGGCAGCTTGCGGAATACCTGTTTACAAAATCCGTTGATGATCATCGAAAGGGCGTCTTCCTTGGGCAGACCGCGCTGCTGGAGGTAGAAGATCTGGTCGTCGCCGACCTTCGATGTAGAAGCTTCGTGCTCAATGCGGGCGGTGGAGTTCTTCGCTTCGATATAAGGGAAGGTGTGCGCGCCGCACTGGTCGCCGACCAGCAGGGAATCGCACTGCGTATAGTTTCGCGCGCCCGTGGCTCCCTTGAGGACTTTGACGCCGCCGCGGTAAGTATTCTGGCCGTGGCCGGCGGAGATCCCCTTGGCAATGATGGTGCTGCGGGTGTTCTTGCCGATGTGGATCATCTTGGTGCCGGTGTCGGCCTGCTGCCAGTGGTTCGAGAGCGCAACGGAGTAAAACTCGCCGACCGAATTGTCGCCCTGCAGGATGACGCTCGGGTACTTCCAGGTAATGGCGGCGCCGGTTTCTACCTGCGTCCAGGAGATCTTCGAGTTCACGCCTTCGCACTTGCCGCGCTTGGTGACGAAGTTATAGATGCCGCCCTTGCCGGTGATGGGGTCGCCGGGATACCAGTTCTGCACGGTGGAGTACTTGATCTCTGCGTTGTCGTGCGCGACGAGTTCGACGACCGCGGCGTGGAGCTGGTTCTTGTCGCGCGTGGGCGCGGTGCAGCCTTCGAGATAGCTGACGTAGGAACCTTCGTCCGCGATGATGAGGGTCCGCTCGAACTGGCCGGAGTCTGCCGCGTTGATGCGGAAGTAGGTCATTAGTTCCATGGGGCAGCGAACACCCTTGGGTACATAGATGAATGAGCCATCGGTGAAGACGGCCGCATTGAGCGCGGCGAAGAAGTTGTCCGAGTAGGGGACGACGGAACCGAGATACTTCTTGACGAGATCGGGGTGGCGCTGCACCGCTTCAGAGAAGGGGCAGAAGATGATCCCGATCTCGGCGAGCTTGTTCTGGAAGGTAGTGGCGACAGAAACGCTGTCGAAGACTGCATCGACGGCTACTCCGGCCAGCCGCTCTCTCTCATGGAGAGGGAGGCCAAGTTTTTCGTAGGCGAGCAGAATTTCTGGGTCCACTTCATCGAGGCTCTTGGGGCCGTCCTTCCTGGACTTGGGCGCGGAGTAGTAGATGATGTCCTGATAGTCGATGGGGTCGTACTTGATGTTTGCCCACTTGGGCTCGGCCTGCTGCTTCTCCAACTTAACCCAGTGGCGGAAGGCCTTCAGGCGCCACTCCAGCATGAACTCGGGCTCGTTCTTCTTGGTCGAGATGAGGCGAATGATGTCTTCGTTCAGGCCCCTGGGGGCATCGTCGGACTCAACGTCGGTGATAAAGCCCCACTTATATTCGCCTTCGACGAGGGTATCGATGATCTTGGTGTCGGTACTCATAGTGTCTCCTTCTGAAGTGCAACAACTGCAAACCATACATTTATGTCCTGTTTCGTGAGAAAAAAATAGCCCACAGGACCGACTACGCTGACATGGGAACTGGCCCTTCCAATGACAGTTGAACCAGAGCCTGCTTGCCAAGCAGCTGGGAGATGGGTATGCCGTCCATGACTCCCACGATGTATTGTTCGATGCCTTCCCAGACCGGACGAAGCGTGCAACCGCCATGATGGACACACGTTCTGCGGTTGCCGGTATGGCGGCTGCAAATATCTTTGGTGGCCCAGAGGCTGCCAAATGCTCTCTGGACATCGCCGACGCTGATCTGATCTGAGTATCTTGCCAGGACGTAGCCACCTTTGACGCCACGATGGCTCTGAGTGAGGCCAGCCTTTTTCAGGATCCAGAGCAGCTTCTCTACATAAGGGTAGGACAAGCCTTCGCGCCGGGCGATTTCGCTGACTGCAAGTGGTTCTCCTGCGGGCATGGATGCCAGTTGCAGGATGCAGCGGAGGCCGTATTCTTCCTGGGCGGTGATCTTCATAGAAGGCACTCGAACTATAAGTAGGTTTTCAGAACCATACCTTTTTGTCAAGTATCCGCCGGGTTCTCGACGCGATCAAGGCTGGCCGTTGTGATCCTGGGTTTGGGGGGAAAGATTATGAGTAGGCTGAATGCGCTAAGCCAGCTAGGTTATTGAAAATAAATGGCGTGCCTGACCGGGATCGAACTCGGTGACCTCTTTCCCAATAACTTACAGCGGTCTGCAAAAACTGTCTAAGTCGTCCTAATACGTCCAAGTACGTGTAAGAGCCGAAGCATCGGGTTCAGTTTTGAGTTGATTGGAGCGCCTTAGCACTCTGTGCCGCGTGGCTACTTCACCACCCGACAACCCAGCCGCTCGCTCATCCTATGTGTTCCCTGCATGGATCACGCACAGCGCCGTAGTTCAGGCTCAGAAGTTTCCCGAGGCGATATCCGGACTCCTGCAACTGCTGCCGCCGGGTAAGGAGTCCCTCGCGAAGAAGCCGGGAATTAAGGGCGTGCTGCGCCAGTTGCTCAATCCGTCGGTCAACCTCGGACTGGGAACGGCGAACCTGAAGCAGGTGTCCCCCTGCTTTGGCAGGCCGGTGGAGTATGCGCTGGCTGGCTACAACACAGGCGACACGCCGACCGGGCAGCGGCTCTGCAGCAGCAACCACAGGGACGGCCCGGAGTTGGTCGAGACGATTCCGTACTGGAAGACGCGGGACTATGTACAGGCCATCCTGCGCAGCCGGGAGATGTGCTGCGCACTTTATCCAGCGTGGTAGCCCCCTTCCTGGCCTCACGCTGATAGAATTCCTCGTTAAGCATCTTCAGGTTCCAACCCCAAATTCCTCCCCAGGAGAGAATTCCATGAAGACGATCCATCTTTTACTGGCCTGCACCCTGGCTGTCGCCTCTTCCCCCTACGCGCATGCAGACTTTACCTATCAGGAGACGACGCAGATTACGGGCGGCTCCCTGATGAGCATGATGAAAATGGCCGCGACCTTCAGCAAGCAGGCCCGCCAGGCCGGAGAGGCTACCGTCAGCACGGTCACGATCAAAGGCAATCGCATGATGCGCGCCAATAAAGATCGCACCGAGATCATTGACCTCGACGCGGGCAGCATCACCATCATCGACCACGTCAAGAAGCAGTACACCACGATGACGTTTGAGCAGATGCGCCAGCAGATGGACGCCGCCATGGCCAAGGCGAAGGCACAGAAGCCGAAGCAGCAACAGCCCGCGAACAATGGCCCGCAGAATGTCGACGTCAAGTTCAACATCAAGGTGCGCAATACCTCCGCAACGCGGGATGTTGCCGGACTCAGCGCCAAAGAATCCATCATGACGATGACGGCCGACGCGACCGACAAACAGTCCGGCCAGACCGGCTCGCTCGCCATCACCAACGACATGTATCTCGCGGCGGACATTCCCGGCTACGACGAAGTCCGCGACTTCTACAAGCGCTATGCCCTGAAGATGGGTACCGTGATGAGCGGCGCTATCAACACGCAAATGATGGCCATGATGCAGCAACCCGCAGCCGGCAAAGGCATGGCTGATATGGTCGAGGAGATGTCCAAGCTCAAGGGCATCCCGGTACTGCAGATCATGCGTATGGGCACCACCGCCGACGGCACTCCACTGCCCGCCGCATCTGAGGCCCCGCTGCCGTCTGGCCCTCCGGCGCCTACCGCCGGCGAGCTCGCCAAGCAGTCGATCATCGGCAGCCTACCCTTCGGAGGATTCGGCAAGAAGAAGCAGGCCGATCCTCCGCCAGCCGCCAACGGCTCCACGCCAGCGACCGCGGCGGTGTTGATTGAATCAAACACGGAGCTGACCAGCTTTTCCAGCGCGCCAGTTGATGCGTCGCAGTTCGCCGCCCCCGCCGGCTACAAGATGGTAGAGCCCAAACAGCTCGACTAGCGATCTCGTTGCATATGGACGGCGGCGCGCAGAGCTGAGGCGTCGACGAAGTCGAAAGAAAAAAGAATAGCTGCAAAGAAAACTTCCGCCGGGGCGGAAGAGAGGGGAAAGCGGACGCACTTCTGAGTGCTTTTTAAACAGGCTTTTGTAATTTGCTATCAAATGCTCCGAGGAGGTTGGAGCTGGTCTTCGGTAAGTTGTTCATTCGTAGTGGTTACAAGCTATTCATTTGTAGGGGGTTAGTTGGTGGACCTGACCGGGATCGAACCGGTGACCTCTTCCATGCCATGGCGCATGTTCTCTACTTTCAACAGCTTACAGCAGTTTGTAATGGCTGTCAGAGTCGCAATAGCACGCCCAAGTACATGTAGGTCCCGAAGGTCTTGGGTTGAGTCTTGGGTTGATTGGATACCGTTTTATAGGAGAATCGAAGTAGGTACGCATCCCTCTCTGCCAAGATGCTCACACGCTTCAGAGCCATGTCACTGTGCTCTAGGAACGAGTTCTAATTCGCACGCATTCAGACATCGCAGTAAATACTCACGCATCTCGATACTGCGCCGCTCCCTGACCTGTTCGCCTCTGAGCCTCACGGCCCAGACAGCCGAGTTCGGGCAACAGAAAGCCCTGGACGCAATGAACGCCAGCTACGGTCTCAACGCCGTCTATCTTGGCTCTATCCCTGATGTCCTCCGACAGGCTCCAACACGTATCCCATTTGGCCCGCCTCCGCCGTTGGAAGAGTTCGACGATCCCGCTGACAATGTGCGTAAGCCATCCACACGCTACACGCTCACGCCGGAACAGCTTGCACATTTGGATCAAAGAGGAAGAACCTCATGATGTGTACTTGCGACGCCGCAATTCAAAAGCTCGCTCGCCAATGCGCTCGTCGAGGGGCTGTGGATGAGTGCATTGGCCTGTTGACAATAACTGAGCTTAAGTCGATCAACGGAGGCCGACGTGACTCCGGAAATATGGTTTGTATCGAGTTTTGATGAGGCACCACCGTTAGCGATGCGGAAGTATTCTGTAGAGGGCACTGCCGGCTGCGCGTCAATAAGGGGCTTCGCCAGACAACCAAAATAAAGAGCCCTGCTCAACAAGAGCAGGGCCCGAGAGATTACGGAAACAGGAAGCTAGAAGCTGAACTTGAAGGCGCCTTGGAAAACGCGCGGGCCTTCGCCGGTGGTTGAGCCAATCTGGCCGAAAGTACTGGAGCCCGTCGTGGCCGTGGGAGTGCTGAAGTAGGGATGGTTGAGAACGTTGAAGGCCTCCAGACGCAATTGGAGCTTCATCGCATCGTGTACCGGGAAGAAGCGGCTCAAGGAAGCGTCGGTCTGGATGTATTTTCCCGCGCGGAAGGCGTTGCGGCCCAGATTGCCGAAGCTGCCGGTGGGGGCCGACGTAAAGGCGGCCGGATTGAGGTAACCGCGCAAAGCCTGTCCCGTACCGGAGTAGAGCTTCTGGTTTAGATAGTGAGGCGCGCTTGCGACGATGTTAGGTCGGTCGCTGCCAACCGAGGTGAGTGAGACGTCGGTGCCGGTCGTGACGTTTATTGGAGCGCCGCTGGTGATGTGGACCAAGGGCGCGATCTGCCAACCGTTTACAACAGCGGCGAGGAGATGATTCTTCGTGGGGAATTTGGCGCTTGCGACAACGGCCGTATTGAAGATGTGTCGGTAGTCGCTGCCGCAGGGGCCATAATCGGCGCTGAGGTTGAAGGGTTGGGAGACGCTGGTGGCGGCGATGTCGCCCTGCGCGTCGACGATATCGAGGCACTTGGAATAGGTGTAGTTGGTGAGCAGGCTGAAGCTGGCCGAGAGTCGGCGCTGGAGGCTGACAATAACACCGTTGTAGTTGGCGACGGCCTCATTGAGGATCTGGGTAGAGGCGGAGCCGGTGCCGCCGACGGCGTAGTAGTTACCCTGAACAGGATTGAGCTGTGTGAGCGTTGCGCGGGAGATAGCGTTGGCAGTGGTGGAGCAGTTGGTGCCGGCGGCGCCGGGTTTGGCCGCGGCGGGGCCGGTCCGCACGACGCTGGCGCAGCCGGTGCCGCCTGCGCCCCAGACACCGGCGACAAAGTTTACGGGGTTGAGTGGTACGCCGAGAGGCATGCGGAAGGTAGCCGAGCCGATGTAGTCAACCTGCATCTGGTAGCCGTGCGAGAAAGTGTGCTGGATGCTCATGGTGTACTGCGAACTGTAGGCGGGACGAAACTTCGAGGGCAGCACGACCCACTGAGTCTGCGGAAAGAAACTGACAGTGCTGGCGGAACGGGCGGGCTGCGGGAAAGGTGAGCTTGTCACGGTGCCGGTGGACCAGGGGTTCGTAAGGCTGATGGGGCCTGAAGTGGATGTCTGGGACTGGCTGATGTTCGGGGCGAAGGGCGGGTTCTGCTGGTCGCGCTGGCCGGTGTAAAAGTTGGGCTGGTCATAGATGAGTTCGTAGCCGCCGCGGATGACGGTTTTGCCGTTGCCGACGGGATCGAAGGAGAAACCGACGTTGGGGGAGAAGAGCCAGGGAGAGCTGCTGGTGAAGTTGCGGCCCACGCCCGGGTCGCCGTAGAAGAGCGAGCCTGCAGGCGCTGTGGGGAAAACAGTGCTGGCCTGACCGGCGAGAAAGGCGGACATGCTGAAGACGGAGCCGCGGTTGAAGTAGTCGACTGGGAAGAAATCCGGCGACCAGCGAATGCCCGCGACCAGCGTCAGGCGCGGTGCGGCGTGCCAAGTGTCCTGAACATAGATGCTGGGGATGTTGCCGCGCAGGGCTTCCTGCTGCTGGGGGCTCTGCTGGAAGCTGCTCTGGAGTCCAAAAAGGAAGTCAAGGTCGCCGTCGCCCAAAGTGCTGCCGCCATTGGGGCCTGAACCGGAGTACACCCCGGACGTGGCGAAGTTGCCATTGGAGTTGAAGCCAGACCGGAAGTTAAGCTGGTTGCGGACGAATTCGGCACCGACGACAATGCTGTGGTGCCCACGCACGAGGGTGAGTTCGTCGGTGGCGTTGAAGGTGTTGTCGTTTATGATGGCGGCGATGCATGTTCCGCAGCCGATGTTGAACTTGTTGGAGACGGTGTAGTAGAGACCGGCGGGGGAATACTGGTAGACGTTGATGCCGAAAGCGGAGGCGTTTGGAGCATTGGCGGCATAGCCGCGGTTATTGCGGATGCGGGAGAGAGTAACGTGCGCGGCGTTAACTGTGCGGGAGCTGATCGCCCAGTTTTCGCCGAAGGTGAGCGTCTGGAATCGCTCGAGGTTGCCAGACTGCGTGGTGACCAGAATGTTGGAAGGGTTGTAGACAGAGGGTTGTTGGTAGCCGTCGATGAAGTAGCGACCGAAGAAATTGTGCTTGGAGCTAATGCTCCAGTCGACGCGCGAGACGAACTGATTGTCGCGGGTGACGGTGGGAACGGTGTAGACGTACGTGCCGCACGCCTGGTCCGTGGGCGTGGGAAGGAGTTTATAGATGGCGAGGGCGGCAGCGTTCCAAGTGGGAGTGGTGGCGTACTTGTTGCCAGGGATGTTGTTTCCGGTGAGTGGGTCTTTGAGCTGAATGGCGGAAGAGCGGCAGGCATTGCCGCCGCTGACCGGATCGGTGACGGAGAAATCGCCAAGGAGATTGGCAGCGGTGGGAAGGTGGACGGTCGTGGGAGACGAGGACTGCTGGGCCATCAGGCGCTGGTAGCCGGCGAAGGCGAAGAGCTTGTCGCGAAGGATGGGGCCGCCGAACGTGCCGCCGAACTGGTTCTGATGTAGCGAATCGGGCGCGGCGGAGTAGAAGTTGCGCGCGTTGATGTAGTTGTTGCGGATGAACTCGAAGAGGTTGCCGTGGAACTGGTTAGTGCCGGAGCGGGTGACGGCGTTGACCAGGCCGCCCGAGTGGATGCCGTCCTGAGCGCCGAGCACGGTGGTCTCGACGGAGAACTGGCTGAGCGCATCTGGGAAGGGGAACGGCAGGTTGACGTTGGCCATGTAGTCATTGTTGTCGCCGCCATCGAGGCGCCAGATGGTGGTGTTTCCTTGACCGCCGGCGACGGAAATGGAGATGGTCTGGTAGCTATACTTGGAGCCGGTGAAGTCGCCGCCTGGCGCAGGGGTGGCACCGCCAGCGAGGGATATCAGCCCGGTGACTTGGCGCGAGGCAGAGTTGAGGGGGAGCTCCGCGATCTGCTGCTCGTCGACGGTCTGCTTGAACTTCGGGTCTTCAGTTTGGAGAGCGATACCTTCGGCCTCGACGGTCACGCTTTCGGAGGCTCCACCGGCGGGCAGCTTCGCGTCGACGGAGATGTTGGAACCGACCTCAAGGACGTTATGAGTCTTCGAGAATCTTTTGAAGCCGTCGGCCGTGATGGAAACGGTGTAAGTGCCGGGGGTGATGTTGGGGAATACGAACAGGCCGGCTTTGTCCGTGGTGGCGGTACGCACGACGCCGGTGGCCTCCGCGGTGAGCGTGACGGCGGCGGTGGGGATCCTCGCGCCGGTGGAATCGACGACCTCACCTTGGACGCTGCCGGTTCCGGCGACCTGGGCATGAAGCAAGGGCGAGATCGCCAGGGAGAAGATGAGTGTAAGTGCATAGAGCGCGCCAGCGAACCGCGCTGGAGCGAGTCGACGTATTGACATTAATGCCTCCCAAAATCAATCCGTGCATCCGAAGCGCGTCCGGCGCTGAACTCGGAGGAACCTGAACGATTCCGTATAACTACAGCACGCGCCGGTAAGACAATTTCGGGTTGCAAAACATCCTCACCGTTACGCCGATTTCTGTCAAGGATGTTGCATTCATCCGAATGCCGCCCCATATGTTCTGCATCCGGACGCAGTCAGAAAGAGGCCTGATCGGTGACAAGATGCCGCTCGTTCACCCATGTTGCCAGCGGCCATGGGATTACTACCGATAAATGGGATGAGCAGGTCTTTCGAAACGGAGGAGACTATTCCCATGAAGAATCCAGCGCAGCACATCATCGCTGAAGTTCCGCGCAGGCAAGCCAAGATCGAGAGGACGATCGGGATCGACCTTGGCGATGTCTGGAGCCATTACTGCACCCTCAACCAGGACGGAGAAGTCGTTGATCGGGGCCGCTTCCAAACCACCCCGAAGGCGATCGAGAAGTGGTTCACCGATGTGCCTCCAGCGCGAGTTGCGATGGAGGCTGGAACGCAATCGATCTGGATCAGCGCACAGCTGCAGGAACTAGGCCACGAAGTGATCGTGGCGAACGTCCGCGAGCTGCGATCTCGCACAGTGATCGCAAGAGCGACCAGGTCGATGCCGAGAAGCTGGCGCGTTATGGTGATTAGGCTATTTTGGGTTGGTTCTTGGGTTGGATGAGAAGGCGGTAGCGGGGCTGGACTCGCTAAGTTATTGAAATGATTGGTGGACCTGACCGGGATCGAACCGGTGACCTCTTCCATGCCATTTCCAAGGGTGAATGAATACGGGCAGATATGCAGCGAAACAGAGCGACACGGAGAGGCAGGGTTCATGCGGGTTTCACGCACGTTCACTGCCTTGTGTGTGTGACTGAGTGACACGGCCAGAGATGCCCCGACACGGGCAGGGATGGCAGGGTTATGACACAAGCCATGACACACACACGATGCCGACTTAGTTGTCTTGAACTCGACCCCCTTGTAGGCTGTGACCCCATTTTCGCAAATTTACCGGGCCGAAAAAAGTGCGCTGGATGT
>JBDTDX010000344.1:0-1886 GCA_039922815.1 Granulicella sp. | reverse complement strand
CAACTGGCGCGCCCTCAAACCCCTCGCCACCCAACCCGCCGACGCCGATCAGAACTGGAACGCCCTCTCCCTCCCCTTCGTCGTCGGCCCCAAAGGCCGCATCGGCAAGCTCAACCCAGCCGCCCTGCCTCACCCATCCAACTGACCGCAGCAAAAAATCTTGTCAAGCCCCAAAACTACACAACCCATTGATTGCAGAGGGGATAGCCATTGAGCAATCATCCCCTCCCATTTGGTACACTATATGTAGCGTTGATGTAGAGTCTGCCGTGTCCCTTGCTTGTCATTCCCTAAGAGAATCTGCGGTTGCCTTCCCCACACCAACACAGATCGGCTCGAAACGTAGCGACGCAAATTCCAGACCAGGCATCAGCTCCGTACAGCTATCTCCAATAGAATGAAGATCTTACCCGTAACCTCAATAGAATGAATATCTTGGCACCATAGAACTAGCTATATAACAGATTCTAAATGGTTTACTGGCATAGCATAGGGGGGAGGGGGGTACCCATCAAGGAGTAGTCTGCGGCTGGCTGGGTGTACCACTCATCCCACCCGAACCAAAACTGCTCGACCCAAAGCTGCTGCCACCAGATCCCGACGAACCAGCCCCAAAAGCGCCCGCCCCAGAAGCTCCCGGAGTCGATGATCCGGCCGCCCCCGGCGTAGTCGAGTTCCCACCCATATTCGAGACGCTTGTAGACGACATCGCTCCACCAAGCAAACTGGTTTTCGCTTTCAACTGCTCGATCCGCGGATCATAAATAAATTCCCAGGTCGGATAAGTCGTCTGCTCATTGAGCACCACGATCGAGTTTCCCGTCGCCGCGCTGCCAACTCCCATAATCGGCGCTCCAGTTCCGTTCATGCTCGAAGCCGACTTGCTGTTCAACCCACTCGAATCCGTCGTCGCTCCAACCCCGCTCGCAGATCCCGTCGCTCCGCCCGAAGACGTCGAGGACGACCCAAACGATGACGACCCAAACGAAGACCCCGATGACGACCCAAAAGAAGATCCAGAAGAAGCCCCGAAAGAAGATCCCGAAGCCCCCGATCCGCTAGCCCCAAACGAAGATCCAGACGCGCCCGAAGCACCCGCAACTCCCGTCGCGCCCACAGCAGAACCCGCGCCAACACTGCCTCCTGCACCAAGCGAGTTGCCCAGCGCTCCGCCCGGCAATCCGGCAAGCGCCTTGCCAAAGAAGCCTTTCACCGTCGTCTTCGCTTCGCCCACATGGATCAGCTTCCAATCGGGCTTGCCAGTCATCGGGTCCGGATACCGCTGCCGGAGATAGCGAACATTGTTCGTCTTCTCAAGCTGCTCCATCGAGCCCGGATAACGTCCATTCTTCCGGTAGTAGAGCTGCACCGCGCGCACATATTGATTGCCGCGATGCACTGCCTCAATCTCGCGCTCGCGCCGAAGTTGTTTTGCCACACGCGGCGCCGCAACGCCCAGCAGCAGCAAAATAATGAAGATGGCCACAATCAGGCCGACCAGCATGAAGCCTTGCTCCGCCTGGCGCTCAAGCCTCCCACGCGGCAACATCAGTTCGCCAGAAGCGGCAGCGTCTGCCGGTTATTGTTAGCAATGTCCTCGATAACGATCGACCGCGCTTCAATGCTGATTACGCGATACCGCCGTTGCACTACTTCACCTGTAGAGACCAGAAAAACATCCTCCCCATGCAGCAGAAATGCCCGCCTGTTCCCCGCCGCATTCGTCTCCGTCCCAAAGAACTTCAGGTCAATCGGCGGTGGCGGCGGCGGACCAGTCGGACCCAATCGGACCGGAGCGATCAGCGTCGGAGTCCGAACATTGGCTACCAGCTTGGGAATAGCGACCGGAGCCGAATTCGCCGAGAAGATATTGCGTCCGCTGCCGG
>JBDTDX010000343.1:0-17162 GCA_039922815.1 Granulicella sp. | reverse complement strand
CCGGGCAGCAAAACAAATGTATCTAACCAATCAATATGTTTTGCACATGGATGGAGGCATAATGATTCAGGTTTTGTAACAATAGGATTAGGAACAGGCGACGGCATAACCAAGCAGGCTGATCGCTCGTGCCAGGGAGTGTGTGTGAGTACTTCGATTGTGTTGGTCTGTGCGGTTCTGGCGTCGATGGGGGCAGGTGTCCTGATGGCCTATGGAGCCTGTTATGCGATGTTCGCGCTGTTCAGCATCCACGCTCGCCATGTGGCGGTTCGATCAGGTAGCTTACCCACTGTCCAGGTTGCCGAAGGCTAGAGTCTGAGCGGCATTCGCGGTTCAGCCACCTTTATCGGCTCAAAAGCGCTCATTGCGGTTTCTGTTGAGATTGCTGACGCAACCGTTGTAATTGCTCAAAAATCTGCTGCGGTGTCTTGACAGCGTTCGGATCCGTTGCGTCGGTAGAGTTTGCTTCTGGGGCCGGGGCAGCATCAGGTTGACCTGTTGGCTGCACAATCCCGTTCGACGCCGGAATCGGCGAGTTCGGAGGCGGGGGAGGGAAGCGAGAGATTGGTTGCGGAGGCAGTACTGGCTGCGGTTGTGGTGCATCGTCCCCGCTGCCGTTATCGTCGTCAAAGCCTGGCGCATTGGGATTCGGAGGCGTTACTCCTCCATGGCGCGGCGTCAGGATCAACTCTCCCGGCGATGTGGCGTCACTCTGAATGAGCAGGAGATTGCTGCTGGTTCCATCGAGAAGCGAAGCGAGAACCTCTGACGCCGACGACGGCCCGTACTTCCCAAAGACACGTTCTTCGGCGACTCCCCCCGTAATTTTAATCCCGGTCTCGCGACTGATCTCTCGCAAAATCTGATTCAGGCTGGAGTTGTCCGCCTGGACGGAAAGCTGTCCTTGCGAGTACGTCACTTCTGCCCGCTGCGGTGGCAGTTCCCCCGGAGTCTTCGGCGCTGGGGGAGCCTGAGTGACGGATACTGCATCCATCCTCGAAGTGAGCGGCACGGAAGCGACGGGCACGGTTGCCGAAGGCTTCCGACGCGAATTCACGCGAACTTGTGCCAACAGGCTCGGCACGCTCAAGGGTACGCAGAGCAGCAGCGAGACGGCCAGACGGATTGGCGGTTTTTGTCGCATCTGTACTGTAGGACGTTGAAGCTGCATCGAAGGTATCATTGACGGCCTTGATGGAGTTTAACCTGTGGCACGGAAGTTTTCACGCGGCACACTCCCTGGCCGATCACCAAGCGAACTCTCTTCCGCTTGTACTAGACTGGCAAGAGATTTGGCCATACCGACGAAGGGCACTGTGGACATGACAAGCGTAATCAAAACAGCGAGGACAGCCGCGCTTACAGCAGCAATCGCCATCGCTGTCAGTCTTCCCGCGCTCGCAGAAACCTGCACAACCCAATCGCAGATGACCCCCGCAGATCGCAATGCTCTTGCGGCCACCGCCAAGGACCTTGCCGGAAAGATGCAGGCTGGCGATGCAGCAGGTATTCACACAGCAAGCGTGGCCGAGGTGGCCAAGGACTTTGCGGCGATCTCGGATGTTGTGGGCAATACTGCTCCGAAGCTCAAAGGCGACTCCCCCGTGGTGGATGCCGTCTATCTGCTTGATGCGTCGACGCTGAAGCCTGCCGCCGACGGCAGCGCTTCCGAAGGTCAGTTTTTCTGCACACTCAACCGTTCCGCGACTGAAGCGGATTTTCTCATCCCAGCGCTTCCGCCAGGCAAGTACGCGTTTGCGGTCGTTGAGATGCGAGGCTCGGCTGCACCGTGGCGCCTTTCGTTTCTCCTTCGACAGGATCAGGGAAAATGGCTTATGGCTGGCGTCTATCCAAAGCCAACAACCGCGGCGGGACATGACGGCCTTTGGTACTGGACCCAGGCGCGGCAGATGGCCAAGCGGAATGAACATTGGAATGCGTGGCTCTACTTCCGACAGGCGGAAGCTCTTCTCGTCCCTGTAGATTTTGTGCAGAGCTCCCATCTGGAAAAGCTCCGTTCCGAGGCTTTAGCTGCGGCTCCGCCACCGCTCTCCGCGGGGATCGGCCCGGATACGCCGCTTGTCGTCAAAGCGAAGGATGGTGCCGAATACCGCTTTACCAGCCTCGGAGTTGATGATTCTCTCAATGCTTCCAGTATTGATATAGCCCTGCACCTCAGAGTGAATGCAATTACCGATCAGGCTGCTGCGCGAAAGCAGAATATTGCAGCGATGAGCGCACTACTGGCTGCTTACCCGGAGTTGCGTCAACCCTTCCATGGCATCTGGATCTTTGCGGATGCTCCAGGGCAGGCTCCGTATGCAACCGAACAGGCGATGCACGATATTCCCTGAGTTGTCATTTCCTGTCTTCTGCCGTGGATTTGAGTGGGAAGTGCTATCTTGAAACTCGTTCCGCAGGGATCAGGATTTGCTCGTGAGAACGAGGCGGAGCCTCTCCTCGCAGAGATTGTGAACAAACGCAGTATGTTGTCCAGGGATGGCAGGAGTAGAAGAAACGATGGGTAATGACGAGCCGAGAATCGAAAAGAAGCTAAGCGACGTCGTCTTCGGCCGTAGGGCAACGCCGAGCTTTGATGGTGAGCCGATCCCGCCGGAGGATCTGCAGACCATTCTTCAAGCCGGTCTTCATGCACCGAGTGGATACAACATTCAGCCCTGGCGTTTCATTGTTGTGGAATCGCCGGAGCAGAAGAAGCGGCTACGCGCAGCCAGCTATAACCAGGGTAAAGTCGAGGAGGCTTCAGTCGTCGTCGTTGCCTGCGGCGATGCTGATGGATGGCGCAAGGATCTCGATGAGATGCTCCAGCTTGGGCGTGAAGGCGGTATGCCCGAGGGATATGCGGAACAGGCTCGCAGTAGTGTTCCCGAATACCTTTCCAGTTTTACCAGCGAACAGATGCATGGGTGGCTCAACAAGCAGGTCATGCTTGCTTTTACGCACATGATGCTGATGGCAGAGGTACTCGGTTACGACACTGCACCCATGGAAGGTTTTGAGCAGGAGAAAATCCATGAAGTGTTGCGTCTTCCTATCAGTTATTGGGTAGTTGCATTGCTGGCAATCGGCCACCTCCAGGGCGCGGACAAATTCAATGGCGGCCGCTTTGATATTGGCCACACCGTCTTCTCGGAAGAGTTTGGGAAACACTTCAAATGAAGTATGTAGGTCGAGTTGTCGGAGGCCTGCTGTTGCTGGCAGTCGTGTGTGGATTGTTGTTCTACCGCCATCCCCTTTGGTTTCTTGATCGGCCAGTTTACTTTAATCTCTTGCGCGCCCACGCTCAGAGTAAATATGTCGATCTCGGCAGCAACCGCCTGCATTATTACGAGGCTGCTCCGGCCGGCGGGGGGCCTGGAACGCCGCTCCTGCTGATTCACGGACTTGGCGCGCGCGCAGAGGACTGGTCGAATCTGATACCGGGCTTTGCAGCCAACGGCTTTCATGTCTATGCGCCTGACCTGCTCGGCTACGGGAGATCCTCCAGACCGGATGTCGATTACTCCATTGCTCTTGAGGAGTCGATCATCATTCAGTACATGCAGGCTATGCATCTCCCCAGAGCCGACGTGGTCGGCTGGTCGATGGGCGGATGGATTGCCATGCGACTCGCGCTCGATCAACCGGCGATGGTTGATCGACTGGCAGTCTATGATACGGCGGGCACCTATTTTCCCGCTGTCCTGCCGGATGGCCTCTTCGCTCCGGACAATCTCGCCGGGGTGCAGTGGCTTTTCGACGTGCTCGAACCGCAGCCACGCTCTCTACCGGGCTTCGTCGCAAGGGATCTCTTGCGAAAGCTGCAAAGAAACGGATGGATCGTCAATCGGAGCCTGGCTTCGATGACCAGCGGCCGCTATCTTCTCGACTTCAGACTCAGTAGCCTGAAACAGCCCACACTGATTATGTGGGGTGGTGCTGATCGGCTGATTCCGCCGTCGGTTGGCGAGGCGCTGCATCAATCCATTCCGCAATCGGTCCTCGAGATTGTTGAAGGATGCGGCCACCTTGGTCCAGCCGAGTGCTCCAAACCGTATCTGGAGGGCACCGTCGAATTTCTAAAAGCGCAGCCGCCGATGGCTGCGCAGCGAAAGACGTCTACTGTATCCGCGCAATAAAGTCAGCCTTAGGCCACCTTAGTCCGCTTGCCACTGGTAGGACCCGGGTTGCTTGAGTCCGATATGCGCGAGCACCCTGTCAACAAACGCCCGGGCCATCTCCGTTGTGCTCTGCGGCAAATTATAAAGAGTTGGGATCACCGGGAAAATTGTCGCGCCTGCATCGGAGGCGTATTGCATATTACGCAAATGAATTCGGTTCAGCGGGGTTTCGCGCACGCAGAGGATGAGTGGCCGCCGCTCTTTCATGCAGACGTCGGCCGCTCGATGTATTAGATTCGTTGCCAATCCGTTGGCAATGCTGGCCAGCGTTCCCATGGAGCAGGGAAGTACGATCATGCCATCTGACGGGTAGCTGCCGCTCGCAACGTTCGCGCCGATATCTCCCTCTGGATGCTGCTGCACCTTGGCGGAGGCTTTACCCAGCAGCTTCTCGATCAGGCCGGTGCGTCCGCTGATCTGCATCTCTTCCGCGAAGACCCGCAGCGCATTTTCGGACACGATGAGGTTGATCCTGCCGACTCGCTCATCCGCTACGAGCGCCTGTAGCATCTGCGCTGCGTAGATGCTGCCGCTTGCCCCGGTCACCGCCAATGTAAGATTGCGCGTCTCCATCATCCCCCAACGATTATCGCCGATATTCGGACCAGCCAACTCTCGGATATCCCATATGCTTTAGGGGCGTCACGTTCGTTGCGTCTCACCACAAAGGAGGCGTTTTCTGGAAGCTCAGGCCCCGCGAAGAGCATAAGCGATCAGAGTCTCACCGCGCCGCCCGTTCGCGTCATCATACGCAGTATTATTTGCCTCTTCCAGCCCCGGAATCTTAGGGTCCAGCTCACACCGCGCAATTTCGTCGGTATCGGCTCCGATGAAGCAAAGCTCGCAGGTCGCAAGATTGTTCTCCTCGGTTCGCATCGGCGGGCCAAAGGTGCGGCAAAGGATAGGCCGCGCCTCGTAGAGATCGCAAGTCCCCTGCTCAAGATCGAGGGCGGGACAGGGCTCGTTGTTGGCGAACTCCTCAAACAGAATCGCGTCTTCATACGACTCGCCCAGAATGCCGGTGCTGACATCGCCGGGAAACCATGGGTCCAGCCGCGCCAAAGCGCTGGCCGTTCGCACCCGGATACGATCGGCGCGCGCGGGATCGACTTCGTTCAACGCAATCAGCCCCGCACGCAACCGATCGCCATCCTGATGCCTGATCGGGAATACGCCAACACAGCATTGTGAGCATCCCGGCCTGCACTTGAGCCAATCACCCCCACGGCGATTCGCATCCGCCATGGCTGCGTCCACAATCTGCACGAGAGCGTCGCCATGGATTGCTGTTATCACTTTCTATTTGCCCAGAACGCGTGCAAAGATAGCATCGACATTCGCAAGCTGTCTCCTGTAGTCGAAAGCCCGCGCCAATTTGTCTGGTGACAATCGCGTCGTGATTTCTGGCACTTTGGTGATCTCATCACGAAAAACTAGATCCTCTTTCCATGACCGCATCGCGTGCCCCTGCACCAGTCGATAGGCGTCCTCTCGCAACATGCCGGATTCCGCCAGATCGAGCAGCAACTGTCCCGAGAAGATGAGTCCGCCGGTCGATTCAAGGTTCTTCAACATCCGCTTGGGATAGACCATCAGCTTTTCGATCAGTGTCGCCGTCTTCGTAAGCAGATAGTCCGCAAGAATCGTCGAATCTGGCAGAATCACCCGCTCCGCCGAGGAGTGTGAAATGTCCCGCTCATGCCACAAGGCCACGTTCTCGAACGCCGTCTGCGCATTCGCTCGCACAACTCGCGCTAGTCCGCTGATCTGCTCGCTCGTGATCGGATTCTTCTTGTGTGGCATCGCGCTCGAACCTTTTTGCTTCTCGGAGAAAAATTCCTCAGCCTCGCGAACTTCGGTCCGTTGCAGGTGTCGAACCTCCGTCGCAATCTTGTCCAGCGTGGACACCAGTACCGCAAGCGTAGCTACATATGCGGCATGGCGGTCGCGCTGGATAACCTGGGTTGCAATATCTACAGGCCTGAGCCCCAGCGCCGCACAGATCGCCTCTTCGTGCTCCGGCTTCAGGTGGCCGAATGTCCCCACCGCTCCCGAAAGCTTACCTACGCGCAGATCTTCGGCTGCTGCATCGAAGCGAGTGAGATTCCGCTGCACTTCGGAATACCAGAGCAACAGCTTGAGCCCGAAGGTCGTAGGCTCGGCATGGATGCCGTGGGTTCTCCCGATTGAGGGAGTGTCTTTGAATTCGAGGGCGCGAACCTTCAACACCTCACCGAGTTGCACAATACCCGCGCGAATAATGGCTGAGGCTTCCTTTAACTGTAGCGCCTGTGCCGTGTCCACCACATCGGTTGAGGTCAGCCCGTAGTGCAGCCATCGCGATTCAGGCCCAATGTACTCCGCGACGGTTGTGGTGAAGGCGATCACGTCATGCTTCACTTCGTCCTCGATGGCGTTAATCCTCGCGACGGTAAAGTTACCCTTGTCGCGAATCGCATCCGCCGCCTCCTGCGGAACCATACCCGCACGCGCCAGCGCTTGCGAGGCGGCAACTTCCACAGCCAGCCAGCAACGATACTTATTCTCATCGGACCAGATACGGCCCATCTCGGGACGGGTGTAGCGAGCGATCAAGTGAAACTCCTTACGGTAAGGGGCAGTATTTCAAAGAGAAGGTAGCGGTAGGAGCGATCAAGGCTCACTCACACCGAAGAGCAAAGCCATCTCCTTATGGAGGAATCCGCGCCCCGGCTTGTAGGGCTGGACCCATTTGCCGTCGATGACAAATTGTGGAATGGCGTGCTTGCCAACGTTGGCCAGAACCTCATCGGCCGCGCCAGGCGTCACTTCTATGTCGACTTCTCTGAATTCGATGTTGTGCGTTGTAAGAAAGCGCTTTGCTTCACGACAATCGCGACACCAGGAGGCGGAGTAAACAAGAAGTTCCATCTTCCTATTTTACTGCTCGTGGTAGTTCCGCATCAGCCCGCCATCCACAACGTAGGTTGATCCAGTGATGTAGCTCGCTTCATCCGAGGCCAAAAAGGCAGCAAGCGATGCCACATCCTCCGGCTTGCCTAGTCGGCCCAGGGGAATATTGGCCAACAGCGCATTCAACTTTGGCTTGTCATCGAGGAGAGACTTGTTGATAGGTGTATTGATGGCTCCGGGAGCGATGTTGTTGACCGTAATACCCAGCAAACCCAGTTCCACGGCCAGATCGCGCATCAGCATCCGCATCCCACCCTTTGAGGCGCAGTAGGTTGAGAAGTTTGGGAAGACCATATCCTCATGAACGGAGCTGATGTTGATGACCCGTCCTGGCTTTTTCACATCGCGTAACCTTCGCACGAACGCCTGTGTCAGGAAGAAGGCCCCCTTCAAATTCACGTCCAACACCGCGTCGTAGTCCTTCTCTGTGACATCCCAGAAAGCCGCTTTAATCTCAATCCCAGCATTGTTTACCAGGATGTCGCAACGACCGAACTGCTGCCACGCTTGGTCCACCAGCTTCTGCGTATCTGTCGGCTTGGTCACATCCGCTTCCACCATGATGGCTTTTCCGCCAGCAGACATGATAGTGCTCTTTGTCTCCTCGGCACCCTCTGGATGGCCGCGGTAATCCACCACGATCACTGCCCCTTCGCTCGCGAAACGTATGGCGATCGACTGCCCGATACCCGACCCAGATCCCGTAACGATAGCGACCTTTCCTGCGAGACGACCTGCCATGAGTACTCCATTCCGTTAAAATTTCGTTGGTGGAACGCTACGAAACGCGTTTTCTAGCACACTGTTGGCTGACTATTTGGAAGTGGACTCATTGCGGACCTTTGACGACCAGTTCCTGGTTGCCATCTTTGCCCTTTGTAGTTGGATGCCGGCGAAATCGAAAGCGTCTACCTGTTGCGTCTCGCGCGGAAGAAATATGTCAGCATCGCGCCACATTCCTCAGCCATCAAGCCGGAGGTCACCTCGACTCGGTGGTTCAACTGGGGGTGATTCATTACGGACAGCACGGATCCGCATGCGCCTGCCTTCGGATCAGCCGCTGCATAGACGAGCCGCGCAATCCGCGCGTGTAGAATGGCGCTCGCACACATCGCGCACGGCTCAAGCGTCGCGTAGAGAGTGCACCCTTCCAGCCGGTAGTTACCTAGTGTTCGGCCGGCTTCTCGCAGCGCTACGATCTCGGCATGGGCTGTTGGATCGTTATCCCCGATGACGCGGTTGCGCCCCACTCCGACGATCTCGCCATTGCGCACCACAATCGCGCCCACCGGCACCTCGCCAGCAGCCTCGGCTGCCTGGGCCTCTTCGATAGCTATGCGGAGGCAGTCTTCGTCGGTCATAGGGTTTTATTGGCGAGTCTGCGGGTTGGCGTCGGGCCCGAAGAAGCGTGTCATCTGTTCCGCTATTCCTTGGAGCGCGGGACGTCGAAGGTTAAGTTCTGCATCATCGGAAACGAAATTTCTATGCCAAATGGATTCGAGAATGGGTAGCTGTGTGTCTACCGTAATCTGGTCGCTTGGAAGATGAGCAATCGCCGCGTAGAACGCTTCAGCCTCGGTGTCGTATTCATCGGCAGGGGCACCATGTATCGCAATCAGGCCTTCAACGTCGGCATCACGAAGAAGCTCGCGGACGGACTCGAGATCGGGTGGAGGCGGCCAGGGAGTGCTCATGCCGGCTCCTGCTGCGTCATGCAATGCAGCGCACCCAATCCCCAGATCAGATCCATGCAGTGAATCCCAACAATTTCACGCGTGGGAAAGCACTCCGACAGGGTGTTCAGAGCACGGCGGTCGTTGGGATCGTTAAAGGTCGGCACCAACACGATCTCATTCGCGATGTAAAAATTCGCATAACTCGCTGGTAGCCGCTGACCTTCGAAGGTGACCGGCGCAGGCATGGGCAGCGCTAGAATCTCGAACGGCTTTCCTGCAAGATTTGTCGCATTTCGAAGGCGGTCCAGATTCTCTGCGAGCGGAAGGTGATTTTCATCCGCCGTATTGGGTTCGATTGCCGTCACAATGGTGTTCTCTCCCACAAACCGCGTCACGTCATCAACGTGTCCATGGGTATCGTCACCCGCGCAGCCGCGATGCAGCCAGATTGTCTTTTCGATCCCAAGATACTCGGCGAATGCACCTTCAAGCTCCTGCCGTGAGACCCCAGGATTACGCTGCTGTACCTCGCTCAACAAACATTCTTCCGTTGTCAGCAACACGCCTGCACCGTTTGTATCGATGCTGCCGCCCTCGAGCACCAGCCGTTTCTCGTGCGCCTCAGGCCGAAACTCCGGCATTTCATAGAGCTTTGCGATGTGTTGGGGAACCAGGTCGTCCCGCCTCCAATTGTCGTATTTGGCCCAGGCGTTGAACTTCCAGTTGGTCACGGCGCAATCGCCAGCCAGGTTCTTCACGAAGATTGGCCCTGAATCCCGTAACCAGACCCGGTCGGTTGGCCACTGATGGAAGTGCAGCCTCGCCAGGTTTGCCCCGGCTCGCTTCAAGATGCCGTTTGCTCGTCGCTCCGTTGCCAGTTCGTTCACCAGGATGTGAACATCTTCTACGCGCGAAAGGTGCCGCACAATCTCCGCGTAGACCCAGGGGATAGGCTGAAATTTCCCCGGCCAGTCCTCAGCATTGTGTGGCCACGCGATCCATGTCGCAGCGTGAGGACCCCATTCCGCGGGCATTCGGTAGCCTTGCTGGGAAGGATCGTTCACGATGCTTTCTTTGCCTTCTCAAGGAGTCGATAGCCCTCTTCGACGGGAGAACCGGTGCGTGCCTGAAAATCTTCGGCGAACTGGCGGATGGCTTCCGCGATTACAAGTGGGCGGACCGGAATCGACAAGTCGTTGTTGCCTGTATCACCGGAGGACTTGCGTAGAGCATAGAAGGCTGCATCTTCCTTCATCAGGATTGCATAGGACACACCAACGGTCTGCTCCATGGAAGGCGCATGAAATCCGGCCAGCACTTCGTTGACGCAGCGCCGGTAAAGAGCAATTTCTTGTTGGGAAAGATTAATCAAGGTGTCCTTTTTCAATCAATGAATCTACGAGTGATGCCGTTATACGAATCGATTCGCCGGTCACGCAGGAAAGGCCAGTTGCGTCGCGTGTCCTCGAGTAGCTTCAGATCGATCTCCGCGATGAGAATATCCTCGCGATCGTGAGGGGCCTGGGCTACTATGCGACCGAACGGATCAGCCAGAAAGCTCCCTCCCCAGAATTCCAGCCCGGCGCCCTCGGGTCCTTTCATCATGACACCGTCGTGCAGTACATCGCCTTGTTCATGCCCAACCCGGTTTACTCCGGCGACATATACGCCATTGGCGATCGCATGGGCGCGCTGGATTGTTTGCCAGGCTGAATATTGTGCCTCCCCAAACTCCGCCTTTTCGCCTGGATGCCAACCAATCGCGGTCGGATAGAACAGCGTCGTCGCCCCGCGGAGCGCTGTTTCCCGCGCTGCTTCGGGATACCACTGATCCCAGCATACCAACGTCCCGACGGACCCTTGGCTTGTTGCAAATGCCTTATAGCCCAGATCTCCCGGGGTGAAATAGAACTTCTCGTAATACAGCGGATCGTCTGGGATATGCATCTTGCGATACATTCCCGCGAGTGATCCGTCTGTTTCCAGCACCGCCGCCGTGTTGTGATAAAGCCCTGCGGCACGCCGCTCGAAGAGGGAAGCAATGACCACTACGCCCTCTTCCTTCGCAATAGCGCTCAACCGGTCTGTGCTCGGCCCCGGGATGGATTCCGCCGTATCAAAGAGGGCATGTTCCTCGCGCTGGCAGAAATATTGGGCACGAAAGAGTTCTGGCAGACACACGACGTTTGCGCCAGCCCGCGCCGCCTCTCTTACCTTGTCTGCCGCTTTGTCCAGGTTCGTCTCGGTATCCGCGGCGCACGCCATCTGGACCAGCCCCACCCGCTTATTTGTTGCTGATTTTGCCATCTAATCCCCAAGTCTAAAAGAAAAAGGCGCTGGCAATTCCTGGCGCCGCTGCTCTAATAACCGCACGATCGCCGCGGGCCCACTTAATTTTACAGCGGCAGAAGCCTTGGGCCCAAGTGTGGCACCCCAGCCAGAACAATCTCAAGAAAGATATCAAGAAGCCATCATTCCTCCATGAATGGATCCTGTTTTCTGATAGTTTTGAGGAATCCGGTAGTTTTTATGCCTGTCCTGGCTCACTCACTTATCCGTACGCTCTCTCTCTGGCGTGTTGCGGCGGCTGTGTATCTCTCGATACAGAAAGGATTTTCATGTCGAACGAATTGCGCAATTACCTGGAGCTTTCCTACGCTGAACTCGAAGACCTCAACCTGTCAGTAAAAGATCAGCGAAAGAAGCGCGTCCCCGCTGATGTCATTCAGGAAGAGCGACTCAAGTATTTGACCGACGAGACGCGAATCAAGGCGGTCACAGTCTGCTTCAGCGACCTAGAAGGCCGTTTGCACATGCTCGATTACGACAAGAAGTTCTTCGTCAAGGGATGGGATAACCTCACCTTCGACGGCTCCTCAATCCGTGGCTTTACCGCCCAGCGCGAGAGCGATCTGCGTCTCGACATCGATTGGAGTGCCTTTTATTGGATTCCGGCTGACGTCTTCGGTGCCGGAAAGGTCCTCGTCTTCGGAGAGGTTGTCGACAAGAATGGTGGCACCTACTCTGCAGACATCCGCGGCGTTCTCAAGCAGTTCTCTAACGAGATGTACGAGAAGCAGGGATACACGCTCAACGCCGCCAACGAGATAGAAGGCTTTCTCTTCGATGGTATCGACGCGGAGCGTAGCTTCCACGAGACCGGTACCTTCGAGTACGTCAACAAGGGTGGCTACTATCACTCGCTGCCTGGCGACCCGCTCCGCGAGTTCATTGATTCCGCCGCCGAGATTCAGCGCGCCATGGGCTTCGAGAACGAGAAGGACCACCCCGAGGTGGCGCCTTCCCAGTTCGAGATCAACTACACCTACGGCGAGGTCGTCGCCGCCGCCGACCAGATCCAGCTCTACAAACTGATCTGTCGCCAGGTTGCGAACCAGATGGGTATGACCGCCAGCTTCCTCCCCAAGCCGGTCACCGGTGTCAACGGCAGCGGAATGCACACCAACGTTTCCATCACCAAGGGCGGCAAGAACCTCTTTTGGGACCCCAAGGGCGAAGAGAAAGTCTCCAAGCTCGCCTGGCAGTTTGTGGATCGTATCCTCACCCACGGCAACGACATCTGCCTACTGCTCAACGCCAGCGTCAACGCCTATCGCCGACTCGATCCCCACTTCGAGGCCCCGAACCAGATCAAGGCTTCGGCCACCGATCGAGGCTCCATGGTCCGCATTCCGATCGGCAATGAGAAGTCAGCACGCATCGAGGTCCGCTCCGTCGGCCCGGACGCCAACCCCTACCTGGTCCTTTACTCCATCTTCAAGTCTGGCCTGCAGGGCGAAACTTCGAGGATCAAGAACCTCCGTCAGGCCCAGCGCTACCTGCCGGACAACATCTACACTGCCCTCGAAAACTTCCGTGGTGCCGAATGGGCCACGACCCTTCTGGGGGAGGACGTCAAGGAGCGCTACGCGGAGCTCAAACAAGCCTCCGCGGATCGTTGCGCTCACCTGCTCGGGACAAAGGTCAAGGCACCCGAGATTCAATACCACCACGATGTCTATAACCAGCTCCTCTGGCACGATTTCTAAAATAGCGAAGCAAAGGAATCAAAGAAGCCAAAAAGGGAGCCTGCGAATTTGCCGGTTCCCTTTTCTTCTACCTGGCATTTGGCAGCAGTACCAGCATCACATACTCATCATCAGGCGAAGGCGAACGAAATCTCATGGGGACTATTGTGGCGACTCGAACCCTGGTCACACCATGTCGTCCTCCGAATTCCGATAACCGTTCTGAAATCCCGTTTGCTCTGGCTCCTCCCGCATTTCAAGACGTATGATTAACACGTCGAAGCAGATCGTCACTCAGTGTCCTGCAATCTTTATAGGGAGAAGGAATTTCATGCGTAAGAAAGTTACTATTGTCGGTTCGGGCAACGTAGGCGCGACCACAGCACATTGGATCGCCGCAAAGGAGCTGGCCGACATCGTCCTGCTCGATGTCGCCGAAGGTGTTCCCCAGGGCAAAGCGCTCGATCTGCTTGAGGCCATGCCCATCGAAAAGCGCGACTGTAGCATCATCGGCACCAACGACTATGCAGACACCGCCAATTCCGACATTGTCGTCATCACCGCCGGCATCGCTCGCAAGCCGGGCATGAGCCGCGATGACCTGCTCAACACCAACGCCGGCATCATGGCCACGGTCGTCGGTCAGGTGGTAGCTGCCTCACCCAACACGATTATCATCGTCGTCTCGAATCCTCTCGACGCCATGGCGCAGGCTGCTTTCAAGCACTCCGGGTTCCCACGGGAACGCGTGATCGGCATGGCTGGCGTGCTCGATTCCGCCCGTTTTCGCACCTTCATCGCAGCGGAACTCAACGTCTCCGTTGAGAATGTAACCGCCTTTGTCCTCGGTGGTCACGGCGACACCATGGTCCCACTCTCCCGCTATTCCACCGTTGCGGGCATTCCCATCACCGAGCTCATCGCCGCCGACCGTCTCAAGGAGCTCGAAGCCCGCACCGCCAGCGGCGGAGCCGAAATCGTCAAGCACCTCAAGACCGGCAGCGCTTACTATGCCCCCTCCGCCGCCGTCACCGAGATGGTCGAAGCCATCCTCAAGGACAAGAAAAAGATCCTCCCTTGCGCCGTCTTCCTCCAGGGCGAATACGGGATCACCGGATTATTTGTTGGTGTTCCCTGCAAATTAGGGGCAAAAGGCATGGAGCAGATTATCCAGATTAAGCTCACCGCTGAGGAGCAGGCTGCCCTGCAAAAGTCCGCCGACTCCGTGAAGGAGCTCTGCACGGTCATCAACGTTCTCTAAAGATTCTTATCGATAAAGAATGGCGGGGAGTCGCCCTCCCCGCCATTTTCAGGTTATGCCACCCGTTCGATCGTCACACTCTCCAGAACGACTGGCGTTTTCGGTCGATCCATTCCATCCTTGCTCACCTTGGAAATCTTTTCAGCAATTTCATATCCTTCGACCACTTCGCCAAAGATCGTATGCTTGCCGGTCAGCCAGTTCGTATCGGCGACGGTGATGAAAAACTGCGAACCGTTTGTATTTGGACCAGAGTTAGCCATTGCCAGTTTCCCAACGGTCTGGAAACCATGTGGCGAGCCCTTCGTCTCATCGGCGAACTTGTAGCCGGGACCGCCCATTCCTGATCCTTCAGGATCGCCGCCTTGGATCATAAACTGCGGAATCACGCGATGAAAGATGGTTCCGTCGTAAAGCTTGTCGCCCTTCTTGCTGCGGCTGTCCCACTCTTTGGAGCCCTCGGCAAGTGCGATGAAGTTTGCTACGGTTGCGGGCGCGTCCTTCTCGAACAGCTCGCAAACGATCGTTCCTTCGGATGTTTTGAATGTAGCGTAGGTGCCTGGCTTGTTTGGCATTGGTCGTAGTCTCCTGACAGGGTTGATCCAGCAAAAAAGATGCATTCCCACACAGCGCGGGAATAGAGAAATTATCGCGGAGAGGCAGGCGCTACAGCCGCCGGTGCGCTTACTGCAGCCGCCGCAATCGAGGGCTCAGGCGGTATTGGCTGCCCATCCCGCACAATGGAGACTTTGTTGATGACCACGGGCGTAACAGGCTTGTCGTTGGTGTCTCGATCCACACGCGCAATTGAAGAGACGACGATCACGCTGTGCGCGTCACACTGTCCAAAGATCGTGTGCTTTCCATTTAACTCTTCGACTGGCTCCTCGGTAATAAAGAACTGTGAACCATTGGTCCCGCCGCCTGACGGGCCCTGTCCGGCGTTAGCCATTGCGAGGCGGCCAGGAACATCGAATAGTAGCGACGGGTCGATCTCGTCCTGAAAGTAGTATCCAGCGTCGCCCAGCCCTGTTCCCAGACGATCACCGCCCTGGATCATGAACCCCGGAATAACGCGGTGAAAGGTGACGCCGTTATAGAACGGCTTGCCTTTGACCTTCTTCAACGTCTCGGGGTCGGTCCATTCCTTAGATCCTTCGGCGAGGCCAATAAAGTTCGCGGTCGCTACTGGTGCTTCTTTGTCGAATAGCTTGCAGGTCATCCGTCCCATCGTTGTATCGAACACAACCGTCGGTCCAGTTGGCACCGCGGGAGCTTTGACCTGGCCTGTGGTGCTCGGCGCATCGGGCAAGTCTTGCACTTGCGATTTAGCCGGTGCCGCAGTCGGAGCATCCGCGATCGAACTTTGAGCCATAGCAACCGCTCCTACGGCAATCAAGCAAAACACGCTCCGAAGAATCATTTTGTAATAAGGCTCCAAGAAACAGGCTACCGCAGCCTTGCCTGTGAGGCAAAATCGGCATCTACTTCAATGACCCCGACTGTTGTCGCGGCGGATCGAGAAAAAGGAGTTCTTATGGCAAAATTCGCGCTGTACGTTTCGCTGAAAGCGAAACCCGGTAAAGAAAAAGATGTTGAAGCATTCTTGAAGCAGGGAGCTTCCATGTCCAAGTCTGAGGCGGGAACCGTCAATTGGTTTGCGCTGAAAGAGGGTGATGGGGCCTATGCAGTCTTTGATACCTTCGATGACGAAGCAGGGCGCGACGCGCATCTTCACGGAGATATCGCGAAAGCCCTTATGGCGAAAGCAGAGGAACTGTTCTCCAACACTCCGCTGCAAATTCATAAGATCGATATTATTGCGGACAAGCAGTAGGGAATTGGTTATCTGGTAGCAGCAGCCTCAACGCTGCGAAAGACGCGCAGGAGATTTCCTCCCAATAGCTTACGGAGCGCGTCGGTAGAATAGCCACGTTCTCTCAAGGCGTAGGTGACTTTTGGCAGATCTGCTGCGGAGTCAATTCCCTCTGGCAGCGAGGGAATTCCGTCAAAGTCCGTTCCGATCCCGACGTGATCGATGCCCGCTACCTGCGCGATGTGGTCGATGTGATCGATGAGCGCGGTAAAAGGAGCGCGTGGGAGCCGGGATGCGAACTCGCGATCAATTTTGCTCGATACAGTATAGGGAACTGGCAACCCTTTCGCAGCATACTCAGCCTCAAGTTTTGCCTGCGCTGCTTGCAGCTCAGGACGAATCGCAGCCCATCCGAGACGCCAAGTATCGTCGATAAACGCTGGATAGAAGTTCCCCATGACCAGGCCATCTTTTTCTGCAATGCTTCGAAGCTGTTCGTCAGTGAGATTTCTGGGCGTTGCTGTCAGCGCCCTTGCCGATGAGTGCGATGCGATCACCGGCGCGCGGGAGGCCTGAAGCACATCCGCCAATGTTGCGTCCGAGACATGGGACACATCGATCATCATGCCCAGGCGATTCATCTCCTGGATCACTTCGCGACCAAACGAAGACAAGCCTTGATGATGGTGGATCCCGGGATCGCGCAGATCGCCTGAAGAATCAGCCCATTCATTGGTATTTGCCCAGGTGAGCGTCATATACCGCACGCCAAGCTGGTAATACATACGCAACAATGCCATGCTGTTTTCGATGGAATGACCGCCTTCGATCCCGAGCAGAACTCCGAAGCGGCCCTCAACGTGAGAAACTACGATCTCCTGTGCCGAAGTACAAAGCCGGAGCTCCATGGGATGTTTTCGGACCTGCTCCAGCACGCCATCGATCAGGGATAACGTTCTATAAGCGTAGCGGTTCTTCCACTGGGTTGGCTCGACCCAGATTGCAAAAAATTCGGCTGAGAGACGACCCTGTCGTGCAGTTGCTAGCGAGAGCATTCCACCATCGAGGGGATCCGAAAAATTCCAGCCCTCATCCACAAATCGCTGTCCTGTATCGGCGTGGCCATCAATTACCAGCATGGATGGGTGTTCCTCGTACGAATCGATTTTCATTTCAAATATCCTGCAATCGTGGTAACGAAAACGAACCGTATGAGATCGACAGGAGCAGAGCAACCCGCGACCGCAC
>JBDTDX010000342.1:0-5544 GCA_039922815.1 Granulicella sp. | reverse complement strand
CGCGTGATCTCGACCATGCCGGTCGTGTCTTCGAGGAAGCCTTCGATGGCTTCGTTCTCAAGCTGCTCTTCGACCGAGATGACCTGGGCGTCGGCACCGAACTGGCGGGCGACATCCTTGACCAGCTCGCCCTCGAGCGACTGGTTGACGGTGACGAAGACGCCCTTCATGAGCAGGGTCGCGATGAGGTCCTTGCCGCGAACGTCGAGCTTCTCGGCGAGGTCTTTAACGCTGATGCCCTCGGTGACCGTGATGGTCTTGGTGATCGGGAGCGGCTCGCGCGAGATCTGCTGGCCGCCGTAACGCGGTGGCGGCTGGAAGCCCTTCATCGGGCCTTCCTTCGACTTCTCGTAGCGCTGACCTCCGCGACGCTGGCCGGGACGTGCGGCGGGACGCATGCCGCTCGGGTTTTCACCCGGTCCGGGCATTACGCCGGGTGCGCCAGCAGGGCGTGCGCCAAAGCCAGGGCGAGCGCCAAAGGCGGGCCGTGCTCCGGGAGTGAAGCCGGGACGTCCGGGGACGCTGCCGGGTGCTCCGCCTGGGCCACCCGGAAAGGTGCGCGTGGGGTGCATGGGGCGGCGTGCGCCGGGAGCGGTGCCGGGAGCACCGGGGGCGCCGGGGCGATATCCGGGGGTTCCGGGGGCTGCGCCGGGACGGGGGCGCTCAAAGATGGGGCGTCCTCGGGCCGGGGTGCCTGGGGCGACGGGGGGTGCTGTGTAGATGGGGCGCGGTCCCGTCTGCGGCATGATGACGCGGCGGGCCGGCGGGCCGGGGGGCGGTGGAGGAGCGACCTCTGCCGGTTCTGCGGGTGCTCCGGCGTGCGCAGGGGTGGCGGCAGCGGCTTCCACGTCCACCGCGGTGGGAGCGGTCGGGACTGTCGGAGATGTCGGGGCGTGGGTAGCGGGCGCAACGGCTGCGGGGGGCGCAGCTACGACGGCGGGCTTGGGAGGTGCGGCCACGACAAGAGGATGCGCAGCGGCTACGACCGGGCGCTCGGCAGCCGCGTGCGTCGCCGCAGCGATGGGTGGCTTGGCGATCACGGGACCGACGGGCGGCTTGCTGGCAATCGCGGGCGGCGGCGGGGGCGGCGCGACAATATGCGCATGCTGGCGGGGGAGGGGCACGATGCGGCGCGGCGTCACGGCGGGCGGTGCAGCGGCAGCGGCCACTACGACCGGGGTCGCGGCCTTTGCCGGGGGTGCAGCGGCGACAGCTTGCGGAGGGGCTGCGACAGCGCGCGGCGGCACAGCGCGAGTACCGGAAGCTTCGGCCTGCTTGCGCTCGAGGATAGCCTTGACCGCGTCCCCGGGCTTCGAAATGTGAGACAAATCGAAGCGCGGCTTGGGCTCGGCCTGTCGTGGCGTGGGCGCACTGCGCCCTCCGCCCTTGAAGTACTCCCGGACCCTTTCGGCCTGGTCGGCTTCGATAGAACTGGAGTGGGTCTTTCCGCTCACGCCGATTGCTTCGAGCGCGTCCAGAATTGGCCTGCTCTTTACTTCCAGTTCTCGTGCCAGATCATTGATTCGAACTTTGCTCATCCGTCCCTTTTCGCTTCCCTGCGCCCTTAGCTGCTCATATCAGCCTCATCGAGGTAGGAATCGTTTCCATCTTTATTATTACTGAAATCGCAGGCTTCGCGAGTCAAGTAATGTTGCGTTGCGTGGCGAAACTCGCTAACCACGATCATGTCCGTCGTTGTCGATCCCCTCATCGGAGACCTCGCCTGCTTCCGCCGCGAGTGTATCCACGGCGTCGTTGTCCGATTCGATAGCTTCCGTGCGAGCATCGGCGTCGCTGAAGGCGTCGCTTGCGGAATCTTCCTGCGCTGCGAGGTCGGTCGTCCCTTCGGTCTCGTCGTTGCCAGTTTCGCCTGCTTCGGCAGCGATAATCGCTTCTATTTCCTTGTCCACTGGGACCTCCTCGGGAGACACTTGCTCAGTTGAAGTTGCGGCGGCTGCGTTCTCCTCAGCAGTTGCCCGGTCGGCGGCTTGCTCGAAGTACTCGCGAACGGCTACGGAGATCTTCTCGACGGTCTTCTCGCCGATGCCCGGAACCTCTTCCAACTGCTCCGGCGTCATGTCTGCAAGCTCTTCGACGGTGGTGATGCCCGCGGCGATGAGTTTTTCGAGGATGGCTTCGCCCAGTGCGCTGATCTGTTCGATCGGCGTGGTCGGGCCGCCGGACATGGCCTGCATCTGCTGCTCGACCTCCTGGCGCTTCTCCTCTTCGCTCTTGATGTCGATCTTCCATTGCAGCAGCTTGGCGGCGAGCCGGACGTTCTGGCCCTTCTTGCCGATGGCGAGCGAAAGCTGGGTGTCGTCTACGATCACTTCGATCTGCTTTTCTGCCAGATCGACGATGGAGACGCGGCTCACCTTGGCGGGTTGCAGGGCCTTTTCGGCGAAGGTGGTGATCTCTTCCGAGAACTCGATGATGTCGATCTTTTCGCCACGCAGCTCGCGGATGATGGACTGGACGCGCATGCCCTTCATGCCGACGCAGGCGCCGACCGGGTCGACGTCCTTGTCGCGGCTCATGACGGCGATTTTGGTGCGCTCACCGGCCTCGCGGGCGATGGCGCGAATGCTGACGGTGCCGTCGTAGATCTCCGGGACCTCGCTCTGAAAGAGGTTCTGCACCAGCGCGGGGGCGGCGCGGGAGACGATGACCTGCGGGCCCTTGGCGGCGCGATCGACGCGCAGCAGGACGACGCGAACGCGCTCGCCGACCGAGAACTGCTCCAGTCGCGACTGTTCGCGCTTGGGCATACGGGCTTCGGCCTTGCCGAGATCGAAGATGACATCCATCGGCTCGAGGCGCTTGACGGTTGCGGTCAGGACCTCACCGGCGCGGTGGTTGTACTCGTTGAAGACGGTGTCGCGCTCGGCTTCGCGGACCTTCTGGAAGATGACCTGTTTGGCCATCTGCGCGGCGATACGTCCGAGCGGGGTGGTGTCCTTGTAGAAGCGCAGTTCGCCGCCGACCTCAACCTCGGGGGCCAGTTCGCGGGCTTTTTCGAGAGAGATCTGATTGATTTCGTCCTCGACCTGCTCCTGTGTTTCGACGACGGTTCGATAGACATAGGCGCGAATTTCGCCGGTCTCGCGGTCCATCTCCGCGCGCATGTTCTCCTGCGTTTTGTAGTACTTGCGGGTTGCGAGCGCGATTGCATCTTCGACCGCGCCAACCACGATCTCGGGCTCGATGCCCTTGTCGCGGCTCAACATCTCGATTGACTGATACAGAACACTTGCCATTGCTTCACTCTTCCTTGGGTTACGTGTCGCTCTTACGATGCCGGTGTGTTGCCAGGGCTGCTAAATTTCGGCGATCAGGTTCGCCTTTTCGACGTTTGCCAGCGGGATGGTCACGATTTGTTCGGTCGTGGCCTTGCGGGCCTTGCCCTTCTGCTTGATCGCTGCCAGGTCGAGCGTCAGCGTATTGTCGGCAAACAGGGTCAACCTGCCTTGCCATTGCCGATTGTTGTTGACCGGCGTGAAGGTCTGGAGTTTGACCAGACTGCCTTGAAACCGGGTGTAATCTTCCGGGCGCGACAGCTTCCGTTCGAGGCCGGGGGAGGAGACCTCCAGAGTGTATTCGGCTCCGGGGACCAGATCTTCTACATCGAGCATGGTGCCGAAGTCGCGTGCAAAATTGGCGCAATCTTCATGGGTGATCCCGGATAAACGCTCAACTGGCACATCCTGCGGAAGATCGAGGGGTTCACCGGCCTTGACCTGTTCGGCGAGTTTGGCGCGTTCTTCGGCGTCTTTCTCAAGAAAGATGCGCAGCGTGCGGAACTTGACCCCGCCCTGGAACTCGATGTCGACGAGTTCCAGATGATGCGAGGCAGCTACCCGCTGCGCCATTGCCCGAATTTCTTCTATTTGAAGCGCCATAGCTGTTTCTTTTCGGTGTAACGCACTGATTCTGACAATTTTCTTTGGAGCAAATAAAAAGTGGGCGTTGGCCCACTCATCTTTTCCGTCATTTTCCGGTGCGCTCACGGATATTTCGTTACGACGGAACAAATTCGGTTGCAATTAAAGATCATACATCGGGGAGGGCTTGATTTCAATGATCGGCGGGAGCGGCTGGTTTGCCATGCCTGACCCGCGGGGCCGTTAGAATTGGGCATGGACATCCAACGCATTGGTTCACAGCCCTCCGGTAAAGGCTCCGCAGACTGGTTTACGGGTACGGTTCGTATCGACCCACTGTTTCAGGCACCCGAGCCGGCGTTTGTTGCCGGGGCGAACGTGACGTTTGAGCCGGGAGCGCGAACGGCGTGGCATACGCATCCCCTTGGGCAGACGCTGCTGATTACGGCAGGCTGCGGGTGGGTGCAGCGGGACGGTGGCGCGGTCGAGGAGGTTCATCCCGGGGACGTGGTCTGGTTTTCACCGGGAGAGAAGCACTGGCACGGAGCTACGCCGACTACGGCGATGAGCCACATCGCTATTCAGGAGCGGTTGGATGGCAAGGTGGTCGAGTGGATGGAGCATGTCAGCGACGAGCAGTACCAGCGTTGAAGTGCTCGGGCGGATAACGCGCAAAAGTGGCGCATAGTTGCTCTCATTCCCTCGCAACTCTACAATCGATCAAACCTGCATCGATAACACAGACTTGCAGGAACCACACCTATGATCAATATTCCTTTGCTTGAAGCGCTCACGTTTGACGACGTTCTCCTTGTTCCCGCCTACAGCGATGTCGTTCCGACCCAGGTCAGCACACAGACCCAGGTCACCCGCAACATCATGCTGCACACACCGCTGATGTCCGCTGCGATGGATACGGTGACCGAGTCGCGGCTGGCGATTGCCATGGCGCAGCAGGGAGGTCTCGGGGTGGTGCATCGCAACCTTACGATTGAGCAGCAGGCAGGCGAGATTGATAAGGTGAAGCGGTCGGAGAGCGGGATGATTGTTGATCCGGTCACGATCTCGCCGGAGCAGCCGATCTCGGATGCGCTGGACGTGATGCGGCGGTACAAGATTTCTGGCGTGCCGGTGACGAAGAACAGGAAGCTGGTCGGCATTCTCACGAATCGCGACCTGCGGTTCGTTTCGCGGACGGATCTTGCGATTGATTCGGTGATGACGAAGGAAAACCTGATTACCGTGCCGGTCGGCACGACGCTGGAGCAGGCGGAGCAGATTCTGCATCAGCATCGGGTGGAAAAGCTGCTGGTCGTCAACGATGAGTTTGAGCTGAAGGGCCTGATTACGGTCAAAGATATTCAGAAGAAATTGAAGTATCCCTACGCGTCCAAGGACAGCCAGGGGCGTCTGCGGGTGGCTGCGGCGATTGGGGCTACGGGAGATTTTCTGGAGCGGGCTGCCGAGTTGGTTGCCAACCGAGTGGATGCGCTGGCGATTGACTCCGCGCATGGACACTCCTCGCGTGTACTCGAGGCTGTGGCCGAGGTGAAGAAGCGGTTTCCGCATGTGGACCTGCTGGCGGGAAATGTGGCCACGTATGAAGGCACGATGGCGCTGATCGATGCGGGCGCGGATGCGGTGAAGGTTGGCATCGGGCCAG
>JBDTDX010000341.1:0-2577 GCA_039922815.1 Granulicella sp. | reverse complement strand
TTAGGGTGGACAGGCTGAGAAACATCCCCGCTTTGGGACAATGGTGATTCCCGCATCGCCTGGAGCAAAGTAGCAGTTGGTGTAGAGTCTGCCACGTCCTTTGTTTGTCATTCCCGAAGGGAATCTGCGGTTGTCTTCCTCCACACCAACAGCAAATCTGCTTTAGCCTACCATCACCGTTTAGCGTGTCACCCCGACCGCCCCTATGGTGACGAGCCGTTTCCAATCACTGCAAATGCTTTAAGGCCCTAAGATATTTTCCCAATCGCAACGAACGCAAAGCCGAACTCGGCATATATATTTTCTCGCACTAGCAACTATTTCGTGCATTGTCTGTTCAGCACTCTATAGTTACTTGCGAGGAACCGGTGATGAAGCCGAAGACAGCCACGACCTTAACGCGTTCTCCTCATACACGATCCCTGGCAATGTCCGGATTTGTATCGATCCTGTGTCTTGTGCTGTTTGGTTGCGGCAACGGCATGTCTACCTCTACCTCCTCGCCCACACCCCCTATCACTCCAACACCTCCCGTAACCCCAACACCTCCCGTAACTGCCACAATTACCGCAGCATCACGGCTGCTTGACCAGGCCACATTCGGACCTACACTTACGGATATTCAACACGTCGAGACCGTCGGTCAGGCCGCTTATCTCACGGAGCAATTTCAAACGCCTCCCACCACTTTGGCCCTCATCGCCGCAACGCCCCCTACAGCATGTATAAATACCACCGTTCCCTGTCTGCAATCAGAGTGGTGGCAGGCGACCCTTACTGCGCCCGACCAGCTCCGCCAGCGCGTAGCCTTTGCCCTTGCTGAAATGTTCGTCATCTCCTCGAACTCAGTGAATGCCCGCGCCGTTGTAGCCTTCCAAAACACTCTTGCGAATGACGCCTTCGGCAATTTCGCCACCATCATGAACGATGTCTCCCTGTCTCCGGGCATGGGCGCTTATCTGAACATGCTTAACAGCAATAAGCCCGGCACAGTCAACGGTGTCATCCAGATTGCCAACGAGAACTACTCGCGCGAGCTCATGCAGCTCTTTACTCTCGGCCTCAATCAGCTCAATCAGGATGGCTCTTTGCAGTTGAACGGTGGCAATCCTATCCCGGTGTACACCCAGGCTCAGGTTCAGTCATTTGCGCGAGCCTACACCGGCTGGACCTACGCCACGGCTTCTGGTGGCAGCTCCACCAAATTCCCCAACGGCACAGCCAACTACACGATGCCTATGGCCGCCGTTGAAAGCGCACACGACTCCGCCGCCAAGATCCTGCTCAATGGCACCGTTCTCCCTGCAGGCCAGACGGCAGAGCAGGACCTTGCTGGCGCCTTGCAGAACATCTTCAATCAACCCAACGCAGGCCCCTTCGTTGGCCGTCAGTTGATCCAGCATCTCGTTGCGAGCAATCCAAGCCCAGCCTATGTCTCGCGCGTTGCTGCGGTCTTCGCCAATAACGGCAACGGTGTACGCGGAGACATGAAAGCCATCATCACCGCAATCCTTATGGACCCCGAAGCCCGCGCTGGTGATACCAATCCCGCAGTAGAAGGCGGTCATCTCCGCGAGCCCGTACTCTGGTTGTCGGACCTTGTCCGCGGCCTTGGCTTCACCAACAACGACGTCACTGCGGGCAATGATGTCGTCGCCAACGCCTCCTTCAACACGCTCGGAAACTACACCTCCAATCTCAGTCAGAAACCCTACGCCTCGGCAAGTGTTTTCAACTTCTTCCCACCGGAATACGTGATCCCCGGCAGCGTCAACGCCCCTGAATTTGGCATCGAGAATACAGCCAGCGCCATCCTGCGGCTCTCCCTCGCCAATACCGTCGTCTACAACAAAATCACCGGATTCAACGTCGACCTCACCGCAACCAGCCCTCTGGGCGTCATCGCCGCCAACCCCGGCAACCTTGTGGACACGCTGGGCATGATCTTCCTGCACGGGCAAATGTCTTCCAACATGCGTTCCGCAATCGTCAACCACATCACAGGCCTGAGTGACATCGGCCAGCGCGTACGCGTAGCGACCTACCTGGTCGTCACCTCGTCGCAATACAAGATCGAACACTAGGAGCATCCATGCGCGCGAATCGACGAAGCTTCATCCGATGTGCCTCTCTGGCAGCTGCCGGCAATGCTGCAGGGATGTTCCCATTCGGCGCTCTCAATGCTCTGGCGCAAAGTCCCACCGACTACAAAGCTCTCGTCTGCGTGTTCCTCTACGGCGGCAACGACGCCAACAATACCCTGGTGCCGTTTGATACTGCCGGCTATGCCAACTACTCGAAATTGCGCGGGCCCTTGGCGCTGCCGCAGAGCAATTTGCCGGGCCAGCCGGGCCTCATTCAACTCGGTGGGACGTCCTCTAACTTCTCTCTTAATTCCAGCCTGCCCGACATCGCAACTCTCTTCAACAATAAAAATGCAGCTATCGTCACCAACGTTGGCACCCTGGTAGAACCCACGACTCGTGCGCAGTTCCTTGCCAACCAGTCCCTGCCCTCCAACCTTTTCTCTCATCCCGACCAGCAGCTTGAATGGCAGAATGCGGCGCAGAGCGGCGC